>JACDEN010000313.1 GCA_013816415.1 Planctomycetota bacterium | reverse complement strand
ATCGCGCGCGCGGTCGAGCCGTTCGATGTGGCGTGGATGGAGGACATGATTCAGCCCGACAGCGCCGAGGACCTCGCGCGCCTCGCGCGCGAGACGCGGGCGCCGCAGGCGGTCAGCGAGCGGCTGTTCACGCGCTACGCGTTCCGCAACGTGCTGACCGCGAACGCGGCGCAGGTCGTGCTCTTCGACGCGATCTGGACCGGCGGCCTCACCGAGTCGATCAAGATCGCCACCCTCGCCGACACCTGGCATCTGCCGTTCGCGCCGCACGACTGCACCGGCCCGGTGAACGTCCTCGCCTGCCTGCACCTGTGCGCGGCGCTGCCGAACGCCATGACCATGGAGATCGTGCGCGGCTTCTGCAAAGGCTGGTACCGCGACATCCTCGATCAGCCGCTACGCATCGACGACGGCCAGGCGGTGCTCGATTTCGGACCCGGACTCGGGGCGAGCCTGCATCCGAGGCTGCTCGCGCGCACCGATCTCGCACGCCGCGTCAGTTCGCGCTGAACGCACTCAGATCGCCGTCAGCACGCTCACCGCCCACAGGACCTGGACCGATGCGCCCGGCGTCGCGGTTCATCGAGGTGCAGGCGGCGATGGTGTTGCCGCGGCCCTTCGATTCGCCCGCGACCAGCTTGGCGAAGGCGCATCAGTCGCCCAGCCGGGTGGTATCCCCGCGCATCCGCGCGGCGGGCAGGGCCGTTTCTGGGCGCGGCTGGAGGCAGCGCGTCGACCAGGGC
Organism: Planctomycetota bacterium; assembly: GCA_013816415.1. Lineage (GTDB taxonomy): Bacteria > Planctomycetota > UBA11346 > UBA11346 > UBA11346 > JACCZE01. The sequence goes on along the minus strand of JACDEN010000313.1, from coordinate 3,799 downwards.
CTGGTAGGTCGCGAGCGGCGTGTCGGTCGGATTCTCGCCGAGCGGCGATCAGCACGACGCAGCAAACGTGATGGGGCGAATACGATAACGATGGCCGCCACCCGCTTCCCTCGCCGTCGGCTCCTTGACGGCGATCTCCAGTGCGAAGCGGTGGTACCGCGGCGCGGGGATCTGCGTACCAGCAGACCATCGATTCCACGGGTGCACGCCGGCGCGGGTTGCGGGCCACCGAATCCGGCATGACGCATCGCCGTGAGTCCGGGCACCGAGGTGCCTGTAAGCCATCCTGTTCGCAGACCCTGCGCGGAGGATCGGCGCGAACCGATCCTGCATATCTCGCCGCATCACCCCTTCGCGTGCCGCCGCAGCGGCCGCAGGAGCAGGAACCCGACCAGCAGCGCGATTCCCGCGCCCATGCCGCACCCACCGGCGGTGGCGCCGGTGGACCCGGTGGACTCGGTTGACCCGACGGCGGAGGCCGCGAAGGCGCTCGCGGATGCCGACATCGACGAGCCGATCTCGGCGCCGCTCAATGGCCGCGACCACAGCTTCACGTCGTCGATGGTGCCGGCGAAGGTGCCGAAGTCGTACTGGCTGTGGCGGCCGATCCGCAGCTCGGTGCCGTAATTCCCGATCGCCGCGCTGTTGGCGCCGCTCGCGACGAGTGATCCGTCACGGTAGAGACGATGCTGTCCGGCCGCGCTGTCGACGACGTAGGCGACGTGGTGCCATTGGCCGGCATTGGCGTAGAAGTCGAACGAGGTGTCGACCAGGCCGACGCCACCGGCCACTCCGCACAGGTTGCCGTTGCCGGTGAGGCGCAGGTCGTATTCCGAATTGTGCTTGTCGAGGATGATGCTGTCGACGCCGTTGTTCGCGCGCGACCTGATCCATGCCTCGATGGTGATGCTGGTCGGTGGATCGAAGTCGGGCACCGAGACGCGATCGTCGCCGGCATCGAAGTCGAGGCCGCCGCTCAGGTATCCCGTCGTCCACGTCGGGCCTCCGACCAAGGTGCCGGAGTGGCCATTGCCGCTGGCGTCGCTCGCGATGGTGTTCGCGCCCTCGTCGAACGTCCACCAGGCGATCAGTCCGACGTTGCCGGGGGCGACGGTCACGCTCACCGCTGCTGACGTCGTCGTCGCGCCGAGGTTGTCGGTTCCGACCGCGGTCAGACTGTAGCTGCCCGCGGCCACATTCGACATGGTAGCGGAATACGGAGCCGTGCTGTCGCTGCTGATCAGCGTCGAGCCGTTGTAGAAGTCGACCTTGGCGATGGTGCCGTCGCTGTCCGACGCGCTCGCCGCCAGGCTGATCGTCGCGGGCGCCGTGAAGCTCGCCCCGCTCGATGGGCTGGTCAGGGCGACGGTCGGCGCAACGTTGCCGGAGGTCGCTGCGGTGAACCGGATGACATCGATATTGCCGACCCATCCGGTGGCTCCGTTCTGATCCATCGCAATGCGCAGCAGCTGCGAGCCAGCCGTGAGCGTCACCGTCTTGGTGACGGTGCGCCACGCGCCCCAGCCTCCGGTGTCGGGGATGGCCATCGCGCCGGTCTTGTCCTGGGCCGCGAATTCGACATGGAAGACGCCACCGCCACCGGCGGACGCGACGCTGGCGTCGAGCGTGTAGCTGCCGGCGCTGGCGACCGTCACCGTGTACTCGAGCCATTCCCCCGCCTGGATCCAGCCGACATCGTTGCCTCCGAGGCCATTGGCCTCGATGTCGACGGCCTCGGGGCGATACGCACCGCCGTTGTTCGCCGCGTCGACATCGTTGTAGGCCACGCCCTGGCCGCCGGTGTCGAAGTCTTCCGCCTGGATGGTTCCAGGGATCGCCCAGGCGATGCCGCCGTAGGGGCCCTGAGTCGTCAACGCGGCCACGGTCACGGTCGCGGTCGCCGAGGTCGTCGTCGCTCCGCCATTGTCGGTGGCCTTGGCGGTGAGCACATAACTGCCCGCGGGAACGTTCGACCAGAAATACGTATACGGAGCCGTGCTGTCGCTGCTGATCAGCGTCGACCCGCGGTAGAAGTCGACCTTGGCGATGGTGCCGTTGCTGTCCGACGCGGTCGCCGCCAGGCTGATCGTCGCGGGCGCCGTGAAGCTCGCGCCGCTCAATGGGCTGGTCAGGGTGACTGCCGGCGGGTTGTTCGTGATCGGCGCATTCGTGCCAACGCTGACGATGACTCCGACCGACGGGATGTCGTCGACCAGCGCGTAGACCAGGTAGATGCCCGGCGGAACCACGTTGGCGTCGCTGGACACGGTGGCGGTCACGCGGCCGCTGGCCTGGCTGAAGGCGAGCGGCAGGTAGCGCTGCGGACCGGTGTCCATCCAATGCGTTGCACAGCGCGCGCCCACCAGCGCGACGCGGGTCACCGCCGAGGTCTGCGAGACGTCCAAGGTGAAGGTGCTGCCGCGGCTGAGGCTCGTCGTCGAGATCGCGTCGATGCGCGGACGTACACCACGGAACAGATAGGGCGGCGAATAGGCCTCGATGCGCAGATCGTCGGTGTTGTTACCGGCGCCGCCGCTGTCGATGATGCGGCCGTCAGGGAGCAGTTGGCTCACGCTGTGGTAGTGGGTGAAGCGGTTGAGGTTCGCCGCGGGGCGCCACTGGTTCCTGGTGTAATCGAAGATGTCGGCGGTGTTGGTGACGCTGTTCGCATACGGAGGAGTATCTCGCAGTGGCGGTGCGCCCGCCGATGGGCCGACATACTCTCCGCCCCAGCAGAGGACGCGGCTGTCCGGCAGCATGATCGATCGCGGTCGCGCGCGGAGGTAGCGCGGCGTCGGACCGACCGTCCAGCGTTCCGTGGCTGCGTCGTAGAATTCGATCATGCTGGGGTTGCTGGTGCTCGGATCGGGATAGATGCCGAGCGCCATGACGCGGTTGTCGGGGAGATAGATCAACGAGTGGTCGCAGTGTTGTCCGACCACGGCCCACGGGCGTGGCTGTGCGAAGTTACCCGTGTTGCGCCAGAGCGTGCTGCCAACGTTGAAGCGCTGCGCGTAGCGCCAGGTCTTCAGCACTTCGCCATTCTTCAGCAGCAGCGTGGGCGGCATCTCGGTCGGAAGCTCGATGCGATTGGCGGTGTAGGTCCAGGTCTTGTTGATCGGATCGTAGATCTCGCAGGTATCGACGCGGCCATAGCCTTCAGCCTGGCCTTCGCCGGCGATCACCAGCACGCGTTCGTCGGCGAGTTTGACCACCGCGGGATACCAGCGGCCTTCATTCATGCTCGGCAGGAAGCTCCACGCATTGGTGGAGCGCCGATAGTATTTCACCGACCGGCGCACGCCGGTTTGGGGGAATCCCGCGGCAGAGCCGCCCGCCACCAGCACATCGCCGTTCGCGAACACCGTCGCGCCGAAGCAGCCGGCGGTTTCACCGCTCGCCGGCGGGATCCATTTGCTGTTCGCGGTCGGATCGTACATCACCGGGTCGGTGCTGTCATGGCAGTAGAGGATCTCGCCGCCGGGTTGACCGCCGGGCAGCAGGATCCCGTAGGCGGTGCCGCCGAGGTTCTCCGCGGTCTCGACGCCGGTGAGGTCCCAGCGCCCCGGTTCGGTCTCGGCACCGAGCGTGAACGTCCTGGTCACCGAGGAGGTGCCCACCGAGACGGCGACCTGCTGGTACTGGTAGCCGAGCGCCTCAGCGCCGAGCTGGTAGGTTCCGGCTGCGACGTTGGTGAAGGCGTAGCTGCCACTGGCGTTGGCCCGGACTTCGCGGAATCCGGAGGGCGAGCCCACCGATCCCGAGAACAGGGTCATGCGCGCATTGGCGACCGAGACCG
>JACDEN010000019.1:6197-14989 GCA_013816415.1 Planctomycetota bacterium | reverse complement strand
AAGCGCGCGCGGCGCGGCCGCGCCAGGCTCAGAGATTCTTTTCGATCTCGTCGAAGAGCACGACATTCGCCTCGACGAGGATCATCGTGCGCTTTTCCGTCTCGGCACGACCGTTGGTGCTGAACAGCCGCCCGAGGAAGGGAATGTGGCTCAGGAACGGAATGCCGCTGTGCGCCCGCAGGCTGGCGCCGTTGGTCATGCCGGCGAGGACCAGCGATCCGCCATCGGGGATGGTCACCGATGTCCGGACGGACTCGTAATCGAGTTCCGGCATCATGATCGGATTACCGTCGATGGCACCCAGGGCGTTGGTGGTGTTGATCGTGCCGCCGGGGAAGGCGGCCGTGTTGGCGCCGCCGAATCGACGCCAGCGGACGACCTGGGCGTTGGTCGGACGCAGGGTCAGGGTGATGTACTTCTTGTCGGCGGAGGCGATGCCCTGCACATCGAGCACCGTTCCATACGACAGGATGGTGATGATCGGATCATACTGCGTCTGGACCACGTCGTAGTCGGCGACATACGATTGCTGGTTCATGTTCACGAGATGGGCCTGCTGACCGTTGAACATGGTCAGGTCGGGCTCGAACACGATGTTTCCGCGCTTCTCCTTTTCGACCGCGTGCAGGATGGCCGAGGCGTAGAGACCGGAGGCGACCTTCCACGACTGGGTCTGCAGCGCCAGACCTTCATTCTGGTTGCCGAATCCAGGCCGGGGCAGCGTCTGATCGGTGGTGTACCCCGCGAGAGCCGCGGTGCCGTTGAGCTGCGCCGCGGTGGTGAGGTTGCTGCCGGGATCCGAGTAATAGGCACCCACGGTCTCATTGCTGGTGGTGGCCTGGCCGGGAAGCGGAACCATGGACGGCTGTCCAGGCCTGGTCTGTCCCTGGAAGTTGTTCCAGTCCACGCCGATCTCCTCGATCGCGGAATTCTCGACTTCGAGGAACCGCACCTTCACATGGATCTGGGTCCCCTTCTGGTTGCGCAGGGCGCGCAGCAGCTCCTCGACCTGCTTGTGCACATCGGCCGTCTGCGTGATGACCATGTTGCCGTTGTACTGTTCGATCGAGACGCCATCGCGCGCCCACAGGTTCGGCGTGACGACCTTGGTGATGATGTCCTGGAATTCGCTCATCTCCGGCTTCGCTTCCGGCTCGACCGGAGGCAGCAGCTTGGCGCCCTGGCCGCCCGGCTCGGGAATGTCCATATCCGGTCCCGGAAAGCTCTGCATGGCATGCATCAGATCGCGGACGTCGTAGAGCTTCATGAAGACATCGCCGCGCACACCCTGGGTATTCGAGATGAAGATCGCCTCGTTCCTCAGGACGTAGCTCAGGCCGCAGTTCCTCATGATGTAATCGAGCACGAAGCGCAGCTTCATGTGGTCGACCTTGAAGTTGACCGGCGGCGGGCTGGCGGCCGTGACCTGCGGATCGAGGACGATGTTGACGCCGGTGACCTTCTGGAGGAATGCCACGACGTCGACGAGATCGGTCTCGGAGAAGTCGAGCGTGACCTCCTGCTCGAGCTGGTCGTTGATCGCCTTCTGCCAGACCTTGTCGTTCTCGTTCTCATCGAGACCGTGGACCGGCGCTCCGCGCCGCGCATCGAGATCCGCCCAATCCGCGGTATACTTGATGATCTCCAGCTGGGGCAGCATGGCGGTGCGGATCTGCTCGCTCAACAGCTTGTGCTCCTCGTCCCAGCGGTCAGCTGTCATCTGGCGCAGGTACACATGCCGTTCGCGTCGGCATTTCACCAGCAGGCTGCTGGCCCGGTCCTCAGCGCGGTTGATCTTCAGGATCTGCTCGCACAACAGGATGGCCTCGTCGTAGTCGCGCCGTTGGCGCGCGCGCTCGGAGCGCAGGAGCATCGCATCGATGCGATCCCGCTCGATGCGCAGGCTCATGTCGCGCAGGTCGCGCTGACGATCGAGGGCTGCCTGGTTGCGGGTGACGGCGTCGTCCTGCTCCTGGTGCTCGCGGCGGGTGCGGGCCTCGTTCTTGAGCGCCTGCACACGTCGCAGCTCGGGTTCCTTGCGGTCGTCGGCAAAAGGCAGCGTTTCGAGACGGATGGAGGCCATTTGGAACGAGCGTTCGGCCTCGTCGTATTGGCCGGCCTCCATGAATCTCGTGCCTTCGTCGGCCTTCGCCTGCGCTTCGGTCCACAGCTGTTGCTGCTTCACGAACAGCTCGTCGGCCGTGCGGTCGATGGTGATGCTGCGCGCATCCTTGTTCACGCCGGCCATCGCCGAGACGTCGTCGTAGGCCTTGCGGTACTTGGCGTTGCCAGGCTGGTGGTTCACCGCCATCCCGAGCAGGCGGACGGCGTCGTCGAGCTTCCCTTCGTCCTTGGCACGCATGCCCTGGACGTAGAGGCCCTCCGCCGTCTGATCAGCCTTGGTGCGATGGTCGGCGGTGTCCGGCGCCGGCTGGGGCGCAGGAGCGGTCTCGCCGTACGCTGTCGAGCAGAGCGCCGTCATGGCGATAGTGAGGACGGTCAGGCGAGGAGCGGCCCAGCGGCGGGATGCGGTCACAGCGTGTTCTCCAGTTCGTCGTAATTGATGATGGTCACCGTCGCGAGCAGATAGAGCTGCGAGTGTTCGGAATAGCGGCCGCGCTTGCCGAACAACCTGCCCACGAAGGGGATGTTGCCCAGGAAGGGTATGCGTGCTGCGGAAGTCTGATCGATCGCCCGACCGAAGCCGCCGACCAGCATCGAGCCGCCGTCAGGGACCTGGACGGTGGTGCTGGTCTCGCGGACGGAAAGGTTCGGGAGCTCCAGCGGGTAGGCCTGGGGGAGGGTGACGATACTGCCATTGCCTACGGACGTGATCACGCGCCGCGAGAACAGCGTCTCGGTATAGAATTGTGCCGACGAGATGCCGGGCCGGAAATCCATGGTCACGTATTTGCGGTCGGCGCTGACGAACGGCTTGACGTTGAGGTTGGCGCCGGTCGTCAGGACCTCGATCTTCGGATCGAGGTTGGTCGACACGACCTCGTAATCCCCGATGTACGCAGTCTGATGGCCGAAGAAGGCGTTGGCGCGCACGCCATTGAGCGTGGTGACCGACGGTGCGGAGAGGATCCGGCCGCGATTATTGGTCTCGATCGCGGTGAAAAGCGCCGAAAGTTCGTTCCTGCCGAGCAGGGCCGTGGACAGGGACAGGCCCTGGGTGACTGCCGCCTGGGGTAGCGAGACGGCGGTCGCCGGGAGGTTGTTCACGACCCGTCCATTCGCCTGGTATTGGTTGGACGAGTAGGTGTTGAAACCACCGCCATAAGGGGTGATCAGCAGCGGGACCGCCCCCCAGTTCACGCCGATCTCCTCGAGGAATCCGTCCCGGATCTCGAGCCAGCGCGAATCGACCTTGATCACGATGCTCTGGCTGTGCTCCTGCGCCCGGATGAACTCGACGATCAGACGGTGGACCGAGGCCGGCGCGGTGACGACCAGGGTGGTGCCCCTGATCGAAATCCCGTAGCCCGGTTCCTTCCAGGTCTGCGGGCTGACGGCCTTCTGCAGGAGATCCACGACCTCTTCAGGGGTGATCCGCTTCACCTCCTGCTCGTCGTTCTTGAATAGGCTGAGGCCCCCGGAGCCGTTTCCACCACCATTGAAGGCGACGAGCTTGCCGACCTGATCCTGGCCTTGGTAGGTCATCGCGGAGATGTCGTGGACCGCCAGGACAGCCTCGGTCTCCGATTCGCCGCCAATGAAGATGGCGCCCTTGGCGATCGACCAATGGGTATCCATCAATCGTACCAGCCAGTCGAATGCGTGATCCAGCCGCATGTTGCTGGCCTTGATGCTCACCGTGCGTTCGCCCCCGGCCAGCAGTTGGGGATCGATGACGATGTTCACTCCCGCTTCGCGCGCGAGTGCCTCCAGCGCTTCGACGCCGCCCTGCCCCTCGAAATTGAAGCTGACGCGCTTCGCCATGCGATCGCGGATCGCGATCTTCCATTCTGGCTCGGCCGGAATCGCCTCGAGGCCGCTGAGCCCAGCATGGCTGTTGATGAAATTCGGAGGAAACACCGGCATCCCATCGGATCCACTCGGAATCAGCGAGTGCTCGATGCGCGCCATCACTTCCTTGTGCAATTCCAACCGTCGCTCGTCGATGCTCAGCCGGCGCTGCTCATGGACGGCTGCGAGGAGCGCATCGAACAGGTGCTCCGCCTCGACCTCGGTGGGATAGTCGGTGACCAGCCGGCGCGATTCGTTCAATGCCACCTCGAGGTGGCCGTGCGAGCGAAGCGCCTCGATGCGGGCGAGGCGTTCCTGGAAGACGCTACGCCGGCTGGACTCGCCTCGGGAGGCCTCTTCGTGCGCTGCGGACACGGATCCGCTCCGCTGCGCCGCTTGGCGCTCGTCGGAGGATTGACGATCCTTGAGCCGATAGGCCGCTGAGAGTTCCTCCAGGCGTTGGATCTCGACGCCGACCTCGGGACCGACGGCTGGACCGAGCTGCTTCAGCGACGCCGTCGGCTGCTCGAGGGCCGCTGCGGCATCCTCGTCCCGACCCGAGGCGGACAGCAGTTCGGCGCGATCGGCGGCCATGCGGGCTTCCTGCAGCGCGACCTGGATCAGGATGTCCCTCTCACGGAGCGGCGCTGGAGGCACGGGAGACTCGCGGCGTTCAGGGATCAGCGAGCTGATGCGCGCCAGCTCGGTCTGGATCGCAGGATCGCCGGGAGCGAGGTCACGCGCCTGCTGGCAGAGCGCCTTCGCCGCCTCGAACCGGCCGGCCTCGCATTGATGCCTGGCCTGCTCGAGCAGCGACGATGCGGTGACGGAGGTGCGCTCCGGTGACGGCACCGCCGTTTCGCCGACAGCCACGGCCGACAACGACATCAGGACCGCGGACAGGGAAAGCAGCGAGCCCCCCTGACGCCGTCGCATGATCCCGCCGTGGACCCGTGGCCGGATTGGCATCACTGGATGGCTTCCTTCTCGGCGAGATCGACGATCTCGGCATTCAGCAGGTAGTAGAGCTGGCGATTGACGTCATAGGTTCCGTTGCGGCTGAACAGTCTGCCGAGGAACGGGATGTGGCTCAGGAACGGGATTCCGGTGTGGGTGCGCTGGCGCACGCTGTGCTGGAAGCCGCCGATCAGCAGGGAACCCTTGTCGGGGATCATCACCGATGAGCGCATGGTGCGGACCAGCACGTTCGGCAACTCCAACGGGTACCGCTGGGGAAGCGTCACGATCGCGCCGTCGCCGGGAGGACCGACGACACGGCGGGAGAACAGCGTTTCTGTGTACACGCCCGCGAGCGACACCGACGCCGGTCTCACCTCCATGGTGATGTACTTGTGATCCGAGCTGACGACCGGCAGCACATCGAGGATATCACCGAAGGTCAGGACCTCGATCTTCGGGTCGAGGTTGGCGCTGACGACCTCGTAGTCGGCGATGTACGAGAACTGATGCATGAACGATGCGTTGGCCCGCTTGCCGTTGAAGCAGGTCAGACTCGGATGCTGGAGGATCTGCGCATCCGTCTCGTCCTCGATCGCGGAGAATATCGCGTTGATCTGGTCGGCATTGAAATAATTGAAGGCGTTCAGCGAGGATTCGACCACCAGGCCATGGGGTTGCGCCGGATTGATGAACTGGTCGTAGCCGGGTTGATTGGCGGGAAGCGACTGATTGACCACGCCCCGGTATGACAGCGTGTTGTTCTCGCGGTAATAGCCCGACTGGGTATTGCTCGTGAGCAGATGCTCGGCGCCAGCCGGATTGTTGTAGGCGAAACCGATCTCCTCGAAGAAATCCTTGCGCACCTCGAGCAGACGCACGTTGACATTGACCTGCAGCGACGCCTGGTTCCGTTGACCGGTGAGCAGCATCTCGATCTGCTCATGGACTTCGGGAGTCTGGCTCACGAACAGCGTCGAACCCGAGCGCTGCTCGATGCCGACGCCTTCGGCGGATTGCTCCTCCCAGCTTTTCGGGGCGACATTCTTGCGGATGAAGTCCACCAGCTGCTGCGGATCGGCCGGAGTGCTCGCCTCGTCGGGCGCCTTGAACATGTTGATGCCGCTGCCGCCACCGGCTCCGGCATTATAGGCGAGTTCACGTCCCGGAAAATCGCGCGCAGGCGAGATCAGGTCGGTGACATCGTACATCTTCAGCACGATGGCGCCCGAGATCGATTTGTTGGAGATGAAGATCGCCTGGTTCTGCAGCGCGTAGTGCAGATTCGTCAGCTCCATGATGAGCTTCAGCGCGTTGCCGAACTTCATGTCCTTCGCCTTGAGGCTGACCGTCGGCGGATTGGCCGCGATGACCTCGGGAGCGACCACGATGTTCACGCCGGTCACCTGGCGCAGGAAATTGACGACCTCCTCGAAGCCCTGGTCCTGGAACTCGAAGCTCACCCGCTCCTCGAGGCGAGCACTGAGCGCGACGCGCCAGGTTTCCACTTTCGCGCTGCCGATCTCGCGCGGTTTGCGCAGGGAGCGCCGCTGCCAATCTTCGGGATAGACCAGGATCTCGGTCTGCGGGATGAGGGATTTGTGGATCTCCTCGTTGACGCGGGCGAGCCGCTCGAGCCGCTCGTCGCGGTAGTGGTCATCGAACTGGACGTGGCCTTCGCGGCGCGAATCGAGGTAGAGCTTGCGCGCGTCTTCGCGTCTGCGGTCCAGCTCGTAGGCATTCCACGCGTCGACTTCGGCGCGCTTGTAGTCCTTGCGCTGGTATGAGGTCTTCGCGCGGCGGATCAGTTCGTCGACCTTCGCCTTCAGGGCCTGCTCCTGCAGATCTGCCTGCTCCCTGGCCTTGATGCCGGCCTCACGGCGGCTGTCGGCATCGCGGTCCTCGACCGCCTGGCGGGATTGAGCGCGCGCTTCCAGGCGCTTGCCCGCGACCTGCTCGGGCAGATTTCCCCAATCGAAATCATAGGGGAAGCTGCGCAGACCGACCTCGACGCGATCGTAGTCGAGCTCGGCGCCCTGGAAGTCGCCGGCGGCCATCTTCTGATCGCCGCTCGTGAGCAAGGAGTCGAAGCGGACTGCGAGCTCCTGGGTCTTGACGTCCTGGAGCGATTTGAACCAGGTGGCCGCCATCTGCAGCCGATTGTCGCGCTGGCCGAGGACGGCGAGGATATCGTCGCGCAGGCGCTGGGCCGCGACGTGCGACGGATTCGAACGCAGCGCGGCTTCGACGGCCTCGCGCGCTTCCGCGAAATGAGCCTGCCGATACTGGGCGTAGGCCTCGCGGTAGCGCGCTTCCGCCTGCACCTGCTCGGGAGTTCCACGGTCGCCCTTCTGGGCATATTCCTCGAGCGCCTTGTTCGGATCCGTGCCCGACTGGTCCTGAGCTGTGGTCACGCACGCCGGGATGGCGAGCAGAGCAGCGATGAGCGGGGTGAGGGATCTGGTTCTCGGACTGCGCATTGCGACTCCTCAGTGGCTGTCCGCCCGTTGAGCGGACACGGCCTGGATCGATTCATAAGCAGGAAGATTCACGAGTTACGGCGCTACCCGCCGGGCGGCTCGCTGATCGTTCCGGATCTTCGGCACCCTACGTCCTGGTTGTGAATAGAAACCACGCGACTGGGCGCCAAAGTGTTCGTGTCACTCACGCTTAGCGCGGGGAAGGCCCGCCGCCTCCGGGACCGCCGGGGCCAGGTCCACCTGGGCCGGGGCCGCCGGGACCACCAGGTCCACCAGGTCCACCGGGTCCACCGGGTCCACCAGGTCCGGGAGCGGGCGCCGGACGATTCGGCGCCGGACGGGGAGGAACGGGCCTGGGAGGATCGATCTTCTTCGGCTTCTGCACGACGGGTGGAACCGGAGTCAGCGGAGCGGCCCCGCTGATCGGCGGATACGGCATGATCTGCTTCGCCTTCGGATCGTACCACAGGACGGTCTTGTTGACCTCTTCGTACCACACCAGGCGGCCGTCCGGCAGTTCGAGATACGGCCCATCGGCCTTGAGACGGGGATCACCCATCGCTTCGAGCAGCTCCGGCAGCGGCCCTTCGCCGGGATCGCGCGACGCCGGCGCCGGCGGCTCGAGTCCCATCTGCTCGAAATCCGCTGGGCTCTTGACGAATTCCGCCTCTTCGTCGTATCCATCCTCCTTGTAGGGCGGAAAGATCATGGTGTTCGGCTTCGGCTTGGGAATCTTGCCGAGACGGGTGAGCTTCTGGACCTCGCCGGTCTTGGTGTTCTTGAGGGTGACGACGTCGACCTTGACGGTCTTCGGCTCGATGTAGATATCCTTTTCCTTGCCGTTCACGCCATTCGGACGTTTCCGCGTCTTCACCTCGTACCACAGGATGCGATCGACCTCCTTCTGGATGTCATCGAGCTGGAACGGGGTGGTCAGGTCCTCGTCGCGGATGAAGGTCTCACCCGGCCGCTTGAGCTTCCTCATCCCCCCGACGATCTGCCCTTTCGCCACCTTGAAGACCTCAGGCTTTTCCAACCATGCGCTCTTGCCGCCTTTGAGGTCCTTGAACTGCTTGCTGAGCAGGAACTGGGCGAGTTCGTTGACCGGATTGTCCGGATCCTGAATCACCTTCTCGAAGGCGAACCGCACGTCGGAGGTCGCGCGGACAGACTCTTCCGCGAAATCGCTGGTGAAGATCTTCTCGCCCTTCGCGAGTTTCACGCTCGCTGGCAGGGCCTTCTTCTGTTCCGCGAGATACCCCCGCAGGAAATCGGGGTCCTTCGCGAGATTCGGCAGGTCCGCCCACACCGGCTCCTCGACTTCGCCCGCGACCACCAGCACGGTCTCGTCGGCGTCGACATCCCCGGCGTACGCCGTGACCC
>JACDEN010000019.1:0-6187 GCA_013816415.1 Planctomycetota bacterium | reverse complement strand
ACCCGCGCGACCGTCCGCGCGCGGAAGCGATAGACCTGCCAGGCCTGGGTCGTCGGCACGGTGAAGGTCCGCGTCTTCTTCCCATTGAATTGTTCGATGGGGATGAATCCGCCTTCGGGGAGGGTCCCCTTGACCTTGAGCGGACGCCACGGTTCGAGGCCGACCTGCATCTCGACCTGGATCGCGACGTGCTTCGCGGTGTTGATGATCGTGCGGCCGTTGCTGTCCTGCTTTTTCCACTGCTGTTCGCCGCTGAAGGACAGGCGCTTGTCGGTGCCCGGCATGTCCTTGGGCGCATTGACGGTCAATTCGATGGTGCCGATGTTGTCCTTGGGCGCGAGGGTCGGGGGAAGCAGCTCATATTCGTAGAAGAAGATTCCACGCGAACCGACCGAGATGTCAGGATGCGCTCCAAGCCAGGCCATGCGCTGGGATGGCGGTATTTCGCGGCCGAAGCGCCGCTTCATGTCTTCGAGGTATGGCGGCGGGGGCAGCATTGACGGCGCATTGGCCGAATGCAGGACCTTGTCGATGTCGGCGCATTTGTCGTCGATCGCCTGCTGGGTCACGCCTTTCGGCCGGATGCTCGAATCGGTCAGCGCGGTCGTGATCTCCCAGGCGCAGAGGATGCTGACCAGGACCACCGCGACCTTCTCGCCATGAGCCGTCATCCATTCCTTGGCGTTCATTGCTTGGACCCTCCAGTGCGCGACGGTGGAGCTGCAGGCGCGATCGCCCTGGGATCGGCAGCAGGCGCGACGGCTTCCGCGGGGACGCCAGGGATCGGAGCCACGGGCGCCGCGCCAGACTTGGCACCTGGTCCCGGAACGGCGGGCGCAACCGGGGCGGGCGCGACCGGTGCGGGCGTCCGGCTGCCGGCAGGCAGGATCGGTTCGGCGATCTTCGCGGCTTCCGGGGCCGCGCCGCCTTCGAAATCCAGAACCGCCAATGACAGCTTCGCGATCATGGGTTCCGCCGAGGCCGCACGGTCTCCGGCCACGAAATTCTTGCGCGACAGCGTTCCACCGGTGATCACGATGATCGGTTTGGTGGAGTCATGGACCTGCTCGAGCGCGGCCTCGGCAGCCAGGAGCGCGGAGAGTGGGCCGTTCAGGGTGACTCCGAGCGTCACCGATTTGTCGGTCAGATTCTTCCATTCGACCGAGGACAGCGCCGCGCGCTCCTCCTGCTGCACCTTCAACGGGGCGATCGGCGTCTCCTTGTTGGTCGCCTTGCTGTCCAGGAGCGCGGCCGCGATCATCTCGACGATGTGGTACTTCATCGTCATCTCGGGATATTCGCTGGGATCCGGGAACGAGTTTCCCTTGGTGTAGAATCCCGCGTTGTGGCGGATCGCCGTGGCGGTCGCGAAATCGGTCGCCGGCGGAGCCTCCGTGCCGTCCTTGCTGGTGACAGCAGCCGTCGGAAGAACGAGACCGTTCTGGTCGTTGAGACCCTGGAGGAGCTGGGCGGTCCGACGCTCGTATTCGGCGTACCAATCCGACCGGTCGGATGCGCTCGCGATCGGCTGGTGCAGGAACACGCTGCGCTTCGACAGGTACTCCTTGATCGCCGGAAGCTGCTGGTTGTAGAGCGCGACATGCTCTTCGAGCGGCTTCTTCCATTGCTTGGTCGGCAGCCATTGGGTAGTCAGCTTCTTGATGTCGGCGGGATCCTCGGCATTGAAGACCTGGGCAGTGATCGTGGCCTGGCCCTTCGGCCCCATCGCCTTGTCGTGGAGTCCGTCGAGCCGGTCGCTCTGCTTGTCGAGTTCCGTCTTGACCTCTTGCGGGGACTGTCCGGATTTTCCCGACGGCGAGATGCACAAGAGCAGGACCAGCTCGACGAGGATGACCACTCCGGAGATGATCCAGAACAAGAACGGCTTGGCCTTGTTCATTTTCCATTCCCTTTTCCGGTCAAGGTGCAACCGAAGGTCTCGATGATCACCGGGAATTTCCGGTTCTCCTCGATCGGCTTCGCGGTTCCGGTCTCATCGACGTGCTCCTTCTCGAGATACCAGTAGTCGTCCTCGGCAGGCCGTTCCGACTGGGCCTGGACGTCCGAGAACAAGGTCGGACCGGCGACCATCTCGGTCATGAAGGCGGGAACCGCGATCTTCTTCAGGCGCTCCTTGATCAGCGGAATCACCTGGGCGGACGAGACGCCCTTGGGGATGGGGATGCATACTTCGATGGTGACTTCGCGGGGGGAATCGAGCGGGCGGAAGGGCCCTCCCGCCCCGTCGACGTCGAACTCGGGAACCGAGAGGTTCTTCAGATAGGCCGCCTGCAGGTACGGGTCTCCCTTTTCGAGAATCGATTTCGCGGTATCGCCGATCGGGCCGCGCTCGGTGACGACCGACTGGATGACCCCGGTCACCTCGGCGAACACCGCCTGGACGACGCCGGCCTGCGCTCCGTAGGAATTGTAGGCCTTCAGCTTGAGCGCGGTCGGACCCACCTCGCCGAGCACCTTCTGCGAGACCTCGGTGTCCGCGGCGGTGCGCTTGGTGAATTCGGAGATAGTGGCGATGTGTCCTTCATTCTTCTGGATGATGTTGCTGGTGACGAAGTAATTCACGGTGAACGCGATCGCGAGCAGGACCATGACGGTGATCGCGGCCCAGCGCTTGGTGTCGAGCAGCCGCTGCATCTGCAGCGTGTTCGGCATCAGATTGACCTTGGCAGTCGACACGCCGGTCGCTTGGAGGGCGAGACCGACCGCGACACCGAGGGATTGCAGATCGTGGAGGAAATGGTCGCGCTCGAGCCCCGGCGCGACCTTGATCTTGTCCAGATCCTCGAGGATGTTCACGGTGTACCGCAGACGTTCGGCCATGTATTCCGGGAGGCCCGGCAGGCGGAAGGTGCTGCCGCTGATCACCAGGTTCTCGAGCTTGGCGTTCGGATTCTGGGATTTGTAGAACCCGAGGCTGCGCTGAACTTCAGCGGTCAGTTCGTTCAGGCTCCCCTCGATCACCTTGATGATCTTGTCGGCCTGGCGACTGTCTCCGGTCTGGCGCTTGAGCGTTTCCGCCTCCTCGAACGAGACGCGGAACTTCTTCATGAATGCCTTGGTGATATCGTTGCCGGATACCGCCAACGTGCGCATCCACAGCGATTCGCCCTGGTAGCAGACGAGGTCGGTGTTCTCGGCGCCGACATCGAGGATGATGACCGACTCGTCCTCGGCGAACACCTGGTCGTAGCGCACGAAATTGTAGACCGCCAGGCTGGATACCGACACGCCGATGAGGTTGATGCCGGCCTTCTTCGATTTCTGGATCAGTTCCTGGACCAGGTCGCGTTTGACCGCGAAGAGGGCCACATCGTTGGAGGCGCCGTCCGCCGCCGGCGAGAGATGGAAGCCCCACTCGATCTCGTCGAAATTCCCTGGGATCTGCTGGCGAGCTTCGAGCTCGACCATGCGATCGACCTTCTTCGCATTGATGGTCGGGATGTTGACCGTGCGGGTCAGCACCTGCCGGCCGGATAGCGCGGCCAGGACCGGCGTGGTGCCGAAATCCTCGCGCAACGCCATCGCCTCCATCGCCTTGATGACCGCCTCGTCGCGATCGCCATTCTCGACGACGGTGATGGGCTCGATGGTGTAGCCAAGCACCGTGACGGTCGAGCCGACGCGTGACAGCTTCACCGCCTTGATGCTCGAATGTCCGATGTCGAGGCCCCAGGCGACGGGATATTTGTCCATGAGGTCTTCCGGCTTGCTATGCGAGGAAAGGGACCGGACAGGGTCCGGCAGAGTCTGGCGGTCACTGTAGTGTTGGCCGCAGGTGGGGTCAAAGGGACCGGGGACTTCACCCCAGACCGGTGTGTGACAGCCACATACATGAAATTCGGATACTCGGGCTAGCGGCCTGAGCCTCCATTCGAACCAACCAATCCAAATGGCGGAGGGAGAGGGATTCGAACCCCCGAGACCCTTGCGGGCCTAACGGTTTTCAAAACCGTCGCGATCGGCCACTCTGCCATCCCTCCGTGCGATTCCCCCTACCCGCCGATGGCGCGGGCGGCCAGGCGATACGGTCAGGCTATGGGAGCGAAGGAAAAGGGGAGCGAAGGAAAAGTCGATCCGCTCACGTCTCACGTCTTCGGACGCGCCCTGGTACGTCGGACCTTGACCCGTGACGACGGGAGTTCGAGATCCCATTGCGCGCTCAATGCCTGGCCCCTCTTGCCGGGAATGGCGAGTTCGCGGATCCGCACCAGCGGCAGCAGACCCTTCGTGCGGATCTTCACCAGATCGAGATGTACGGTCAGCGAATGATTCGCGACGTCGATGGCAGCTGCGAATCGCGTTCGATCGCACAGGCCCCGCAGCATCCGTTGCACCGCGCCCATCCCTGCGACCGTCCGGACCAACATCCCCGGAGCCCCGACCACCTCGCCGATCTCCCAGGAGATCACGATGGTGCGGTGATCCGTGGCCTTGCCCGATACCAGCACATCGATCACGAGTTTCGCCGATCGTTCCGCTGACAGGAATGGCAGCGTCACCCCCTTCAGCCGCACGATCAGCTGGTCACGGACGAAGCATTCTATCGACTCGATCTTTGGACGCGCCAGCTCGGACAGCACAATCCCCAAGGTCGTCGCGTCGAGCGTCACGGTCGTCATGAGGCACCTCTGCGCGGACTCTAGGGGCCGCATCATGCAGGAGTAAGCGCGAGCACCTGCACCTTCCGCGCGGAAACTCCGATCGAACGCCGGATCACCCCATGTCTGAAATCTCGACCATGCGCTTCTCACGACGCGAGCGCTCGGCTGCGAAAACGATGGTATGCGATGCCAGGGACTCGGACGTCGTCGTCAGCACCGAATCCGGTCTTCCCGTGCGGATCGCGTCGACCAGGTTGCGCAGGGCGTTGAGGTCGGACCCGCCGTGCATGCCGACGCCGAACGGCAGCTGCACGCGATCGTGGCGGCCATCGTCGAAGCGATGGATGTCGATGATATGGCTTTCCGTATACGAGGTGAGGTCACCCTTGGTCCCGTGGACGCGGATGGAACGCCCTCCGTTGTGGGTCAATGCGGTCATGGTGAACGTGGCGGTGATACCCGCGTCGAATTCGAAGGCGACCACCTGATGGTCGACGACGTCGTTGTCGCATTGGTAGACGCATCGCCCATAGGGACTGGTCTTGAGGAGCTCGACGCGCTCCTCGGAGGTCTTCCCGATGAATCCCGCGTGGTCGGAATACCAGTTGGTCTTGTCGGCCTGGGGCCCGCTGTAGAGCTTGTACGTCGAATAGGGACAGGACGCCTCCGCGGGACAGCCATCGATGCACCGCGCTGGCGCGCCGACCGGCATGTTCTCCTTGCGGAACTTGGTCAGCGATCCGAATGAACTCACGCGACGGCACGGTTTGCCGATGAGATACGCGATGAAATCGATGTCGTGGCAGCTCTTCGCCATCAGCATGAAGGTCGCGCGCGATTCATTTCCCCAATTGCCGCGGACGAAGCTGTGGGATTGGTGGGTATGTTCGACGGCCTCGAGCTGGTCGAGGCTGACGATGTCCCCGATCACACCGCTGTCGACCAGGCGCTTGATCTCGGAGAAGATCACGCTGTAGCGCATCGAATGGCAGATGCTCACGATCGCGTTGTTGCGGCGGCGCGCGGCATCGATCGCCTTGCAATCCTCGAGCGAGGTCGCCATCGGTTTCTCGAGCAGCATGTGGTAGCCTTTGTCGAGAGCGGGCACCGCTGAGGGACGGTGCAGCTGATCCATCAGCGTGTTGATCACGACGTCAGCGAGTTTCGGCTGAGCCAGCAGGGCCTGGTAGCCTTCGAATCGTCGGTCAGCCGGGATGGCGTGGCGATCACCGATCTTTTTCCGCTTCTCGGGATCGGGATCGGCGATGGCGACCACGCGGCCAAGTTCCGGCTGCGCGTGGAGGACGTGCGAAAATCCCCCGCCTCGGCCTCCGAGTCCGAGGATGGCGAATGTCAGATCTTTGGTGGTCATGGCGCTGGTTATCGGAAACCCGCTGCCGGATCAAGATGACCAGCGTCACCAGCTGGTAACCGGAGGCGAGATAGAGCCAGTCCCAGAATGCCCCAATTTTGGTTTTCGCATTGCCGATCGAACAGCGAGCGGCCCCTGTAGCCCTTCATATTGTCGTCGTCGACCTCTCTCGCGCTCCTCGCTGGGCCGGAAA
>JACDEN010000018.1 GCA_013816415.1 Planctomycetota bacterium | reverse complement strand
CAGACTGCCCTGACCGACCCGGGCGAAGTCCAGCAGATGCAGGATGAGTTTCTGCATGCGGGTGGCGCCATCGAAGGCGAAGCCGACGTATTCCTTCGCCGCCTCGTCGAGGCTCGCGGAGCAGCGCCGCTGCAGCAGCGACAGATATCCCGTCACCATGCGCAGGGGCTCCTGCAGATCGTGCGAGGCGACATACGCGAACTGCTGGAGTTCGCTGTTCGCCTGCCGGATGGCCTCCTCGTGCGCTCGCTTGTGATGGATGTCGGTGCAGGTGCCGATCCATTGCACGATGTCGCCGTTTTCACCGCGCACCGGCCAGCAGCGGGTCAGATGCCAGCGGTAGGCTCCGTCGAAGGCGCGGATGCGCTGCTCCAGTTCGAACGGACAGCCGATGGCCCGGGCGCGGTCCCATCCGGCGTCGGTCGGAGGCAGGTCGTCTGGATGGATGGCCGCCCGCCAACCCGAGCCGCGCGTCCGCTCGAGATCGAGCCCCGTGTAGCTGCGCCACAGTCGGTTCACGTAATCGAGCCCGCCGTCCGGCTGGACGGTGTAGGCGAGCTGCGGGAGCCCATCGGCGAAGGCCTGGTAGCGCTTCGAGACCTGCTCCAGTTCACGCCGCACGAGTACCTGATTCGTCACGTCGGTCGCGGACAGCAGCACGCCGTCGGGACTGCCGTCCGGGCGCTGCAGCTGCTGGATCTCCCAATCGATGAAGCGGTCCTCCGGATCCTTCTTCTTCTTTCCGAGCGACCATTCCCGCTGGCGGTAGGCGACGCCGGTACGCAGGGTGCGTTCGAAGTGCGCGACGAGCGATGCGCAGGTCTCGGAATCGTAGCGGTCGGCGAGGATCGCGTGAAGCGACCGGCCGATCGCATGCTCGAGATGGGCCCCGATCCCCTCCAGCGCGCAGCGGTTGATCTGGCGGAGGACCAGGTCGCAATCGAAGATGAGGACCGCGATGCTGATCCGATCGAGCCCCGAGCGTGATCTCTGGGCCTCTCCGCGCAGCGAATCCTCGCTTTCAGGCATCTCGATCACCGCTCGCCCGACGTCGCTCATGGCCTGATCCCCGGGTGGCCCTGGGGCCGAGGTGATCCGGATCGTTGGCGGTGCCGGAAACCGTGCCCTGCCAATCCTGCCAACCTGCTACGCGTCGGACACCGACCGAGGGTCCAGGTACCCACGGTGGCTTTCCCGGGGACCCTGCATAAGCCATGACCAGAGACGAAGGGAGCCACCGTGCCGATCGATCGCGACATCATCAAATTGCTCAAGGGCGAAGGCTTCAAGACCAACGAAGCCATCATGGACGCCCTGACCGAGTTCATGGAGATCGTCGAAGACGAGAACGCCGACATGGCCGAAGGCGTCGATCGCGAAGAGAAGGACGCTCCTGACGAGGACGAGGACGCCGAAGCCTGATCCGCGAGGCGGAGCAGCCGCCGAGACCCGCGCGTGCTCCCAAGACCGCTTCCGGTAATGTTCCCATAAGAGCCGTATCCTCCCCGAGCGCTGTCGTCGCACCTCCGTGCGCACGCCAATGCCGCAGGGATGGCCGCATGACCCGACCGCCGTGGAGTCCCACCCATCGCATCACGGTCACCTTCCAGACCGGCACGGTGCAGGAATGGCTGGTCATGATGGTCCTGAGCACCTCGGGAGCGACCGAGTTCTGGCCCGCCGCCACTGAGGACGAGTGGCGATCGCGGCTCACCCCGAAGTGGGCCTGCGATTTCGCCGGGCGGTGGACCTGGCGCGGCCTCACGACGCCCAACGGCGCTCCCGCCGCGGTGACCATCGCCTCCCTCGTCGAGTCGGGCCGCATCGCGAGCAGCACCCAGTTCATCCGCATGGACGTCCCCCATCAGGAATCGTGAATGAGCGCAGCCGCGCGGATTGACCATGACGTATCGACGGATATCAATATGATCCGCCATGGGATCGCTCGCCTCCGCAACCTTCGATCGCATCGCCAAGGCGCTGGCCGATGGCCAACGCTGCCGCATCCTCGAGAAGATCGCCGCCTCGGGCGAACTGTGCTGTTCTGAGATCGTCGACCACTGTTCAGTATCCCAGGCCACCATCTCGCACCACCTGAAGGAACTGGTCACCGCCGAACTGATCGAACGCAGGAAGCACGGCCAATTCGCCTATTTCCGTTTCAATCAACCAGTGATGGCGGCGTACGTGTCGGAGTTGCAGCGCCGGCTGGGATTGGTGGCGGCGGCGCCGCACAGGAAGAGATGAAAAGGCTTTAGCTTTAGCGGTGGCGCGCACCGCAGGTGTTTAGCTTTAGCTTTAGCTTCGAGGCGGATGGCGGGGCTGCGGCGGCGTCAAACAGATTTTCGGCACGCTCGCCGCTCATGCCTATCGGCCAACCGCATCCCAGTCGGCTGTTCACGCGGCAGATCCCGATGCCGCAGCCTCTTAAATATAGACATATATCTATATGTCGTTTTGACGGTCCGAGAGCGAGTCATGTTGACCGGCCTTCCCCTTCTCGCTGCCCGCGCTGGTCTCCAGCGACCGCAGCAACGAGTACGCGCCCATCACCGAACGCGCTCGTTCGCACATCCATCCACCTGAAATCAGCGTATACGGAGTGAGAGCCATGACGAAATCCTTCACCCAATCGACATTCAGCGACGAGGTCCTCGCGAGCGACAAGCCGGTCCTCGTCGATTTCTGGGCTTCGTGGTGCGGCCCCTGCAAGATGATCGCCCCGGTAGTCGACAAGCTGGCGGCCGATCTCTCGGCGAGCCACCTCGTCGGTAAGGTCGACATCGACAGCAACCCCGGGTTGGCGCAGGAATACGCCATCCAAAGCATCCCGACGCTGATCCTGTTCAAGGACGGCCGCGCGGTCGGCCGGACCATGGGGTTCCAGTCTGAGACCCAACTCAGGAATTTCGTCATATCGCACTCGTGAGCGCCGTCCTTCATCGAGGAGGACGCAGCCAGGACCCGCTATGAACATCATCAATGAGCCCCGGTTGAATGCCTATTCCGAATCGGTGAGCGCGACGCTCGCCACGGTGGGGCCCTCCGTCGTGCGCGTCGAGGTCCAGGGTAAGCCAGCCCCCGATGCGGCGTCTCCTTCTCGAGGCGCTCCCGGCGGCTCGGGTTCGGGCTTCGTCTTCTCCGGCGACGGATTCATCCTCACCAACAGCCACGTCGTCCACGGTGGCGAAGAGATCATGATCACGCAGCAGGATCCCGCCGGAATCCGCTCGATCCGCCTCCTGCGCGGAGTCGAGGATCTCTTGCTTCCCATCACTCCCACGCGACGCCGGGAGGTTTGACCATGAGCTACGAAACCCACCTCATCGACCAGGTCGCGCCAGAGCCGCCCCAGACGGCGTCCGACGCGGCGCGCTCCCTCCCCGAGCTGATCGCGTTGATCGCCAAGCGCGTCGGCCGCAAGCGCCAGCTCGGTGAGAGCGATCTCGTCGAGATCGCTCCCGAGGCAGCCGCTGATGCCGATGTCCTCGATCAGCTGACGATCGCATTGCAGCAGCGCGGCATCGTGGTCGTCCCCGAGGAGGATGTGGATTCCGAGGACGAAAGCGGGTCAGCGCCGCCCACCGAACGCGACGGCGCCGAGGAGTCCGAACGCGGCAGCGAAGCCAGCGATCCGGTGCGGCTATATCTCACCCAGATGGGCTCGATCTCGCTGCTGACGCGCGAGCAGGAGATCGACTATGCGCGGCAGATCGAGATCTACCGCGAAGGCTACCAGCGCATCACCATGTCGACGCTCGAAGGGCTGCGCCGCGGTCTGGCGTGGGCCGACGACCTGCTGGTCCAGAAGCTGGAACAGGCCGAGCAGTCGCGGCGCAACGGCCATCACCCCGAGGAGGACGATTTCCAGATCAGATCGCACGACCACCTGCCCACGCTGCGCCGCCTCTACGTGCATGTCGAGTCGCTCGCCGCCACGGTCGCCGTCAGCCCTGACCTCCGCCGGCTGCGGCTCCTGCGCAATCGCCTGCGCCGCGGGTTCGCGCTGCTGGTCGAACTCGGGATCGACGCCGAGGTGGTGAGCGAGGTCCGCGACGAACTCCTCGATGCCCGTCGGCGCATCCTGCGCCTGCGCGCCGAATCGCGCAACCGCTCCGCCGCCGAAACCGAGTTGCACAGCATCGAACGGCACCTCGGAGAACCCGCCGACGGCTTCCTGCGCCGCTGCGAAGCGCTGTCGCGGCGATTCGAGCGCTACGCCCAGGCGAAACAGGCGATGTCCAGCGGCAATCTCCGGCTGGTGGTGTCGATCGCGAAACGCTACCGTCACCGCGGCCTGTCGTTCCTCGACCTGATCCAGGAAGGCAACACGGGCCTGATGAAGGCGGTGGAGAAATACGAATACCGCCGCGGTTACAAGTTCTCGACCTACGCCACCTGGTGGATCCGCCAGGGCGTCGCCCGTTCGATCGCCGACCACGCGCGCACCATCCGGGTGCCGGTGCACATGACGGAATCAGTGGCGAAGATCCGGCGCATCCAGAACGATCTGCTGCACGAAGGTGGACGCGAGCCGACCATCGAGGAGGTCGCCCGCCGCGTCGGCCTCTCTCCGGCGGAATGCCGACGCATCGTTGCGGCGAGCCGCCACCTGGTCAGCCTCGACCGGCCGATCGGCGACGGCGATGGGCACGTCGGCGACCTGATCGCAGACCCCAACGCGGAAAATCCTGCCGGTCTTCCATCGAGCGACGTCCTCAAGGAGAAGATCGCCGAGGTCATGGAGTCGCTCAACGAGCGCGAGCGCGAGGTGATCAGCCTGCGCTATGGCTTTGCCGACGGCTACATCTATACGCTCGAGGAGGTCGGCCGCCGCTTCAACGTCACGCGCGAACGCATCCGCCAGATCGAGGCCAAGGCGCTGCGTCGGCTCCAGCATCCCACGCGCGCGCGCAAGCTCGAAGGCTTCATCGATTCGATGATCTGACCGCAGAGGTCGTTGCTAGGATCACTGCCGGACGGCGAGGTCGTGCGCCAGTACGTCCCGACCGATCAGGTCGTGCGCCGCCTGCTCGATGGCCCGCGCAGAGATGCCGTGGATCTCCAGCTGCTCGGCCGGCGAAGCCGATCCAGGCATCGCGCGCACCGCCAGTGACCGGAACAGGGGCATCCGTCCGCCATCGATGGTGAGCGCGGCGGCCACCGCCTCGCCGATCCCGCCCTCGGGCCGGTGATCCTCGACGACGATCAGCCGTCCGGTCTCATCCGCGGCCTCGCGCAGCGCGCGCGCATCCAGCGGCTTCACCGAATAGAGGTCGATCACGCGCACCGCGACCCCATCGCGCGCGAGCGCATCGGCGGCCTTCAGAGCCTCGTGGACGGTGATGCCCGCGGCGATGATGGTGGCGCGATCGGATGCGGACGAGCGCAGGCGCTTGCAGCCACCGATGGGAAAGCGCTCACCGGCAGGATAGAGGACTGGCGTCTTCTCGCGCGTCGTCCGCACATAGCTGATGCCGTGCAGATCCGCCATCGCCACCACCAGCTGCGCGGTCGACACCGCATCGCAGGGATAGAGCACGGTGCTGCCATGGAGCGCGCGGAGCATGGCGATGTCCTCGAGCGCCATCTGCGAGGGGCCGTCCTCGCCGATCGAAACCCCGGCGTGCGAGCCGCACAGACGCAGATCGGCGCGCGACACCGCCGCCATCCGCAGCTGGTCATGGGCGCGGCTGAGGAAGGCGGCGAAGGTCGAGGAGAATGCAACGATGCCGCGCGCCGAGATGCCCTGCGTGGCGCTCACCAGCTGCTGCTCGGCGATGTACATCTCGAAGAAGCGATCTGGGAACGCCTTCTTGAAGATGTCGGCATAGGTCGAATTCGACACCTCGCCATCGAGCGCGACCACGTCGGCGCGCGACGCACCGAGGGCGCGCAGAGCCTCGCCGTAAGCGTGTCGCGTCGCCACCGCGCTGCCGATGGCGAACTTGGGAAGTTCCAATGGGCTTGGCGGCGGCTGTCCCACCGATGGAGGTGCTTCGGGACGCGCCGGCAGCACCGTGATGCTCTCCGGCGCCCCGATCTCGGCGAGCGCGCGCTGCGACTCCTCGATCGACAGCGCCTTGCCATGCCAGCCGTCCTGGTCGGCGATGAACGAGACGCCCTTGCCCTTGATCGTGCGCGCGACGATGCAGGTCGGCTGGCCCGGATGTCCGCCCGCCTCCGCCGCGTCACGATAGGCCCGGTCGATGGCGGCGTGATCGTGGCCATCCACCAGGATGACGTTCCAACCGAAGGCGCGCGCCCGTTCCTCGTAGATCTCGGTGTGCCAGCCGAGCGCAGTCTCGCCGCGTTGTCCGAGGCGGTTGACGTCGATGATGGCGATCAGGTTATCGAGCAGGTAATGGCTGGCGGTGGCGAAGGCCTCCCAGATCGAGCCTTCGCTCATCTCGGAGTCGCCGAGCAGGACCCAGCAGCGGTAGGGCAGGTGCTCGATGCGCTTGCCGGAGAGCGCCATGCCGACCGCGATGGCAAGCCCCTGGCCGAGCGATCCGGTGGCGGCATCGACGGCGGGGATCGACGGCGTCGGATGACCTTCGAGCCTTGAACCCCTCGTGCGCAGGCTCATCAGTTCGGTGTCGCCGATCAACCCGATCGCCTTCAGCAGCGAGTAGAGCAGCGGGCTGGCATGTCCCTTGGAGAACACCAGGTGGTCGTTGGTCGCCAGCCGCGGATCATCCACGGCGAAGCGCAAATGCGACGCCGCCAGGACCGCCATCAGATCGGCGGCCGACAGGCTCGACGAGGGATGGCCCGAGCCGGCGGCGGTGGTGCAGCGGATGCTGTCGGCGCGCAGGCGTTGGGCAAGCGGGCGCCAAAGGTCGGCAGTGGTCATGGCGGATGTCCTCAGGCGAGACGTGGGCCCTGGTATGATATCCTGAACTCGGAGGCTCCCACCCGGCATCCCGACGCGCTTGCACGGACGCGATACCAGGACGCCTGCGATCCCAGCGCCAAAGCCTCCTCGGATTCAGCGCGATGAGACCAGGGGTAGCGGCATAATGACGGCATGGATACCTCAGCGCTGCACGTGGTGGCCGAAACGCTGGTCGCGGCTGGCAAAGGCATCCTCGCCGCCGACGAGAGCACCGGCACCATCGCCAAGCGCCTTGCGGAAGTCGAGGTCGAGTCGACGCCGGACATCCGCCGCGCCTATCGCGAACTGCTTTTTTCCGCGCCAGCGATCGATGCGGCGATCAGCGGCGTCATCCTGTACGATGAGACCCTGCGCCAGTCCGCGGCCGATGGCACCGCGTTCCCGCGGCTGCTCGATCGCCGCGGCATCATCCCGGGCATCAAGGTCGACGCCGGCACTGTTGCGCTCGCCGGCTTTCCCGGAGAAACCATCACCGAAGGCCTCGACGGACTACGCCGGCGCCTCGAGGAGTATCGCACGCTCGGCGCCCGCTTCGCGAAGTGGCGGGCGGTGCTGACGGTTGGCGGGGAACGTCCCACCGCCGGCGCCATCGCCGCCAACGCGCACGCCCTCGCCCGCTACGCCGCGCTGTGCCAGGAAGCGGGACTTCTGCCGATCGTCGAACCCGAGGTGCTGATGGATGGCGGCCACGATCTCGCGCGCCACGGCGAGGCGACTGCGGCGACCCTGCGTGCGGTGTTCGCGCACCTGCGCGAACAGCGGGTGGCCCTCGAGGCGATCCTGCTGAAGGCAAACATGGTGCTGCCGGGTTCGACGAGCGGCCAAGCCGATGATGTCGACGCGGTCGCCGACGCGACCCTGAGCTGCCTGCGCCGCGAGGTGCCGGCCGCGGTTCCCGGCATCGTCTTCCTCTCCGGCGGCCAGTCGCCGGAACAGGCGACGCGCCATCTCGACGCTCTCAACCGGCGCGGACCGCAGCCGTGGCCGCTCAGCTTCTCGTTCGGCCGCGCGCTCCAGGAACCCGTGCTCACCGCCTGGAGGGGTAACCGCTCCAACGCGCCGATCGCCCAGCAGCGGCTGCTCGAGCGTGTACGCGCGAACCGCGCCGCCCGATCGGGGACATGGACCCGCTGACTGCCACCGCTCCACTCCTGGCAGGACGTTAGCCGCGGTGGATGCTTGGAGGCATGCCGAACCACGCCCCTCGCCTCGCTCCCTTGCACATCCTCACCAGGCTGGCGGGCAGCCTCGCCATCGCCGCTGCGCTGATGGGCGGATCCTTGGCGATCGGCGTGGTCGGCTATCACCACTTGGCCGGCATGCCGTGGATCGACGCGCTGCTCAACGCCTCGATGATCCTCGGCGGCATGGGACCGGTCGACACGCTCACGACGAACTCGGCCAAGGTGTTCGCCTCGGCGTATGCGCTCTATAGCGGACTGATCCTGATCGCCGCCATCAGCATCGCACTGTCGCCGCTGGCGCATCGCATCCTGCACAAGTTCCACCTCGATGAGACCGATCTCAAGTCGGCAGAGGAGCAGGAACAGCAGGCGAGGTAGAATCCGACCGTCAGCCGGAGCCGGAGCCGGAGCCGAAGCCGAAGCCGAAGCCGAAGCCGAAGCCGAAGCTAAAGCTAAAGCTAAAGCTAAAGCTAAAGCTAAAGCATATTTTTCTCGAGTGACTTCGGTCTCCGCTTCAGCTTTGGCTTTAGCTTTAGCTTTAGCTTTAGCTTTAGCTTCGAGGCGGCAGCCTTCTCATCGCGCCACCATCACGTCCGACGCTTACGCGATCAGCGGCGCGATCACCAGCGACACTAGACTGGTCACCTTGACCAGGATGTTGATCGAGGGACCCGAAGTATCCTTGTACGGATCGCCGACGGTGTCGCCGGTCACGGCGGCGTGGTGCGCGAGCGAGCCGCGGCCGCCATGATTGCCTTCCTCGATGAACTTCTTGGCGTTGTCCCAGGCTCCACCGGAATTCGCCTGCGAGATCGCGAGCATGACGCCGCTGACCAGCACCCCCGCCACCAGGCCGCCGAGCATGGTCTTGTCGATGTAGCCGACGATGGTCGGCACCAGGATCGCCATCAGCCCGGGCACGATCATCTTCTTGATCGATGCCGCGGTCGAGATCGACACGCAGCGCGCGTAATCCGCCTTGCCGGTGCCTTCCAGCAGCCCAGGGATCTCGCGGAATTGGCGGCGGACCTCCTCGACCATGGCCTCGGCGGCCTTGGAGACGGCATTCATCGCCATCGATGAGAACAGGTACGGCAGCATGGCGCCCACCAGCAGTCCGACCATGACCACCGGCCTCGTGAGATCGAGGGAGACGATGCCGGCCTCGACGCGGAAGGCCGAGAACACCGCGACCGCGGTCAAGGCCGCCGAGCTGATGGCGAAGCCCTTGCCGATCGCGGCGGTGGTGTTGCCCACGGCGTCGAGCTTGTCGGTGCGCTGGCGTACCTCCTTGGGCAGCTCGGCCATCTCGGCGAGGCCGCCGGCGTTGTCGGCGACCGGACCGTAGGCGTCGACCGCCAGCTGGATGCCGGTGGTGGAGAGCATGCCCAGGGCGGCCATCGCGATGCCGTAGAGGCCGGCGAAATGGAACGCGCCGAGCACGGCGCCGCCGATCAGCAGCACCGGCACCGCGGTCGACTGCATGCCGACCGCAAGACCCGAGATGATGTTGGTCGCAGGACCGGACAGCGAGGAACGGGCGATGCGCTGCACCGACGGACGCTCCTTCGCGCAGTAGAACTCGGTGACCAATCCGACCAGCACGCCGGCGACCAGGCCGCCGATGGTGGCGATGCTGACGCCCCAGGCGGTGATCGCTTCCGCCGACGCGGCCGTGCCGACCAGCCCTTCGGGGGTCACCTGCTGCGGGATCATCCACAGCGACAACCCGATGATCACCGGCACCATCAATACCGCCGCGCCCATGGTGCCGAGGTTCAGGGCGACCATCGGATTGCCGCCCTCGCCCGTGCGCACCAGGAAGGTGGCGAGGATGGAGACGATGATGCCGAGGCCCGCGATCGCCAACGGCAGCAGGACCAGGTTCATGCCCATCGGCGAGCCGCCCGCGAGCGTGACGTAGGTGGTGCCGAGGACCATCGCCCCGACGATCGCCGCGACGTACGACTCAAAGAGATCGGCGCCCATGCCCGCGACGTCGCCGACGTTGTCGCCCACGTTGTCGGCGATGACCGCCGGATTGCGCGGATCGTCTTCGGGGATGCCCGCCTCGACCTTGCCGACCAGGTCGGCGCCGACGTCGGCGGCCTTGGTGTAGATGCCGCCGCCGACGCGCGCGAACAGGGCGATCGACGACGCACCGAGCGCGAAGCCGCTGATCACGGTGATGGTCTTCTTGAGGCCGTCGTGGTCCATGCCGGTGAACGCGTCAGCCACCAGTCCGTACTTGCCGTAAGCCAGCATGAGCACCGCCAGGCCGAGCACGCCCAGGGATACCACGCACATGCCCATCACCGCGCCGCCCGAGAACGCGACGCGCAGCGCGCCGTTGAGGCCGGTGCGCGCGGCGTGGGTGGTGCGCACGTTGGCGCTGGTCGCGACGCGCATGCCGAAATACCCGCACAGTCCCGAACACAGCGCACCGATCATGAACGAGATGCCGGTGAGAGGATTCTTGTAGGTGCCGTTGGCGCCGCCGGGCATGTTCGCCCACATCAGCAATCCGCCGGCCACGATCACGAAGATGGTCAGCACCGAGTACTGCTTGCGCAGGAACGCCATCGCCCCTTCACGGACGTAGCCGGCGATCTCCTGCATGCGCTCGGTACCGGGGTCCTGCTTGTTGATCCAGGCCGATCGCCACATCGCGAACAGCAGTCCGATCACGCCGGTTCCGATAATCAGATAGATCAACCGCTCGCTCATGCCATCTCCGCCAATCTCCGCCATTCGCCTTCGCCCTGCAACCCGCTGCCATTCATCCGGCAACGTCGAGGGCAGCGGAGTGATACGGGGGTAGTCATCCTAGTAAAGGATTGGTGCCGGGGCGATGGACACCCCTCATTTCGAACATGGATGGGATGCGTCTGGAGCGTGTCGGTTCATCCGGGCACCAAGGGATGCGCTGACGCCCAGGCCGCTGCCGTGGAACGAGGACGGCGGGTATCCTTCCAAGGGAACGGATGCCTCGGTAGAATGGGGGGTTGAATGAATGGAGGTTCTCATGTTCAAGCACCCGATACGCAACCTGATCTTACTCTCCGCCGCCAGCTGGATCGCCAAACGGTCGGTGAAGCGGATGGGGGGTACCCGGAAGATCCTCTCGAGCATCACCGGACGCCCCGCGGCCAAGCGCTCGACGGCAAAGCGCTGACTGCCGAGCGCTCCAAGCACTGAAGGACCGCTGCCATGGGGACTCCCGGTCACCGGGTGACAGTCGCTGGCGGGATTCCCGCTCAACGGCGGTCACCGGGTGTTCAGGCCGGGGATGGTGTGATCGCTGGAACCGCAGGATCGGCAACTGCTGACACCGGCCGTCTCGGAACCCGACCGCCGGTCAGGATGGCATAGGCGGACGGAACGAAGGTCCGCAGGATCCATGCGGCAGCCACGGCGCAGGCGATGACCAGCGTTCCGCTCGCGGCCCACACCACCAGCAAGGCGGTGCTGGTCGATCCTGTATACCCGATCATCCCCTTGCGCACGATCGTCAGCGCGGGCTCGTGGGCCATGTAGATGAAGAGCGCATATTCGGACCACGCGAGCAAGCGCGGCGTGCGGAGCGTTCCAGCGACGTCGTCGTAGAGCAGCCATATCGCGGGCAGTCCCAGCAGTACCGCGGTGTTCAGGAGGAATGCCTGCTCCTCGCCGCGGGCATCGACCCACCAGCAATGGTAGGAGAGCAATCCGATCGAACCCCCGAGCAGGACCAGCTTGGCCCACATCGGAACGACCGGGACCTGGGGACGATGGATGGCGATCCAGGCACCGACTCCGAAGAAGAACAGGTCCTGGGCTTCGCGGAGCTGGATGCTCGGCACCGAATACCACAGCGCCAGGCTGCCGGCGGCGTAGAGCACGCTGCCCACACGGCTGGACAGGACCCACACGATCAGCGGCGACAGGATCGCCAGCAGGAAGAGGTCGCGCATGTACCAGAGGGGATGCGGGATCGGGTCCAGGGTGACCAGCCGCAGGACATCCAGCGGGTGGGCGAAGCTGATCACATCGCGTCCGAACATCGGGGCCAGCGCCGGAATCGACTGCATCGCAAACATCACCAGCACCCAGCCGCAGCTCCAGACCAGGAACGGTACCAGCAGCGAGCCGACGCGCTTCCTCACCTCGCCCGGATAGGCGCTGGTGAAATTCCGGCGCGCACACAGGAAGTACGCGGAACAGATGAAGAAGAACGGGACCGCGAGGCCGCGCAGGCCATAGTGGAAGAAGCTCTCGATGCCGCGCACCAGCGGATGGACCGACGCGGTCGCGAACTGCAGATTGTGCGCGTGATGGAAGACCACGAACAGGGTCAGGATCAGACCGAGGATCTTGATCTTGTCGCTGGTCGCGCTGCTGACGGTCGGACGATCGACTGTGTGGCTCATGGTTTCGGCGGAGTCTAGCGCCCCGGACGCTGCAGGGCAAAACGTCGCCAGCGATGCTTCGACATCCCCGTGGCCTGCGCATGATCGTCCGCGCCCATCCCATCTTAATCCCCCAGACCTTCTCCTGACCTCGGATAGGTGTCACCGAGGTGGTTCCGGCCGACCCTCAGCGATGCGCTCACGGCGGGATACACCCGGCGGATCGACCTCGATGACCTGTACACTGCTGGACGGGGTCACTTCGGGCGCACATGTGCATGCCGACCTCGACGGAGCCCTGGCCTCGTTCGCCGCGGCTACCGCTACCGCTGCTACTGCTACTGCTACTGCTACTGCTACTGCTACTGCTACTGCTACTGCTACGGCTACGGCTACGGCTACGGCTACGGCTTCGCCGGCGACGGCGTGAGCGCGAGCTCGACGCGGACGTCGACTTTGGGGTCGACCTTCATGCCGAAATTACGCGGAACGACCACCTTGAAGTCGTTGAAGTTCAGGGGAAAGCTCGCGGATAGCGTGGTCTTCCCCGCGGTTTCCATCTTGAACGGGATGTCGAGCAGCTTGTCCACGCCGTGCATAGACCACGTCCCGTGCGCGACCATCGCCTCACCCGAGCCGGTGACTGACGACAGCGTGTAGCGGATGATCGGGTAGGTCGCGCTGTCCATGTCCTTGTGCATGTCCTTGTCGCGGCCCTCGCGCTTGGTGTCCATCGACGCGGCGTCGACCTCGATCGCTCCCTGCGAATGCTCGCCGTCGATGGTGACGGTGCCGGCCTTCACCTGAGCGGTGCCCGTGAAGTCATGGAAGGTGCTGTGTCCGGTGAACGACACCGTCGACGCCGCGGGGTCGACTACGTAGGTCGCCGGTTCGGCTGCCGTCACTGCTGCAGCGAGACACCACGCGAATATGCAGGCTGGGGTCTTCATCGGTGCGCCTGATCTTTCAATAGTGGATGTCGCTTTGGCTTTGGCTTTGGCTTTGGCTTCAGCTTTGGCCAGCCTCAGCTTCTCCTCCCGCGCATCACTTCAATGCTTCCATGCCGAGGTTACCACGATCATGCCAGATCGGCCCGCACGAACGCGATACCCTCGGCCGTATGCCGCTTCCCCTCTGGTGGGACAACAAGGCGCGGACCCCCGCGGCGGCGCCAGCACCACCGCGCGGATCATTCCGATTCGACGCGGTGGCGGGCGCGGTACTCGGATGGGCTCATGCGGAATCGTGCCTTGAACAGCCGGCTGAAGTGGAAGGGATCGGGGAATCCGGCCTCGACCGCGACATCCTGGATCGGCGTATCGGTCCCCGACAGCCGCATGCGCGCTTCCGAGAGCCGGCACGACAGCACGTATTCCTTGGGCGACATGTGCATCGCGCCCTTGAACACGCTGTGGAAACGCGGCACCGACAGACCCATCACCCGCGCCAGTCCAGCGACCGACAGCGGATCCGCGAGGTGGTCGTTGATGAACTGCAGCACCGGCGACAGGCGACCGAGCTCGAGGACGGTGTCGGCGCCGCCCGGCTTGAAGGTCGAGATGCCCGCGACCAGTTCGAGCGCCTGGAAGGCGAGGCGGTTGCGCGCCGCCAGCCGCGCCAGCGCCGAATCGTCGCGCGACAGCAGCGCGATCAGTTCGAGGATCACCGCTTCGAAGCGGCGCCCGATCGCCGGCTCGATGATCAGCGGGATGTCGAGCAGAGACGACAGGTCGATGGCGCCGAAGAGCGAGAAGCGCACATGGATCCAGCGCGCGCGCATCACGCGGCCGGGATCGGCGCGGTGGATGATGTGATGCTGCGCTTCGGCTCCGACCAGGAACGCGCCGCCGGGCTCGGTGATGCGCGAAACCTGTCCGCGGAATTTCACCTCGTAGCGGCCTTCGTACGACTGGGCGACCACCAGGAACGGGCAGATGCGCCAGTCGGTTACGGCTCCGTCGACGAATGACGCCGTCCCGGGCTGGCACAGGCTGATGCGCAGCGACTCCTCGGCGATGGAACTGAGTTCGGCGACCATCTCGGTTGGGGATGATTGTCCGCGGCGGCACCACCGGACTCAAGCGCCTTCCGTCGCGCGAGCCAAAGCCAGAGCCAGAGCCAGAGCTAAAGCCGAAGCCGAAGCCGAAGCCAACCGGGAAGCCTCCGGCCGGCGGAGAGGTCGCTACCAGTAGATGAAGCGCTCGAAATCCTTGCGGCCGGGTTCGGGCAGCTTCGAGACGTCGAGCACGACGTAGCGGTTCTCCTCGACGTCGAGAAGGACCTTGCCCTTGGTCCCGTAATCCTGCGCGGTGTCGTAGGACCACTTCATGATGAAATCGCGCGGTCCGAGGTCGGTCTGCACCTTCACCATCAGGTAGTCGTGCTCCTCGTGGATGGAGTCCACCGAGCTGATGGTGTGGATGAGGTAGCGCCGCAGCAGCGATTCGCGGATCAGGCGCTGGGCCCCCTCCGGCCATTCGCCGAGATCGCGGATCAGGCCGATCTCCTGCTCGCGGTTGTCCTCGATGATCCAGCGCAGGCTGATGTAC
>JACDEN010000312.1:3008-4577 GCA_013816415.1 Planctomycetota bacterium | reverse complement strand
CGCCTGGGCGCAGCGCCAGCCCCTGCACGCGATAGATGCCCACCAGCATCTCGGTCTTTTCGCGCATCCAGTCTTCAGGCTTCGCCTGGACGCCGTGGCTACGGATCAGCGTGTCGTAGAAATGGCGATCGCTCTTGCCGATGTTGCCGAAGATGAGCTCGTCGCTCGCGGTGATGCCCTGCGTCGCCAGGAACTGCCGGTGCGCCTCGCAGTGCTTCGGTTCCGAATCGACGAGGGTGCCATCGAGATCGAGCAGGAGCGCCGCGTACGGCTGGGTCATGGCACGATACTACCTCGCCGACGTGCACTGGGTAGCGCGGACCCGTCGCGCTCATCAGCCAGGATCG
Organism: Planctomycetota bacterium; assembly: GCA_013816415.1. Taxonomy (GTDB): domain Bacteria; phylum Planctomycetota; class UBA11346; order UBA11346; family UBA11346; genus JACCZE01. Next base: position 4,230 of record JACDEN010000312.1, on the reverse strand, counting down.
AACAGCATCAAAGGTCGCGGCATTCGGGGCAAAGCCCCGACTTTCCGCGGCGCAGCCGCCCTCGACCGCCGAGCTGTGGTCGCGTGATACAATGGGCGAAGCCCATCACGCGACGATCCTGGCTGCTCCAGCCAGGATCGAACAGCGACAAAGGTCGCGGGGGTTCGGGGGCGAAGCCCCTGACTAGAAGGCCCATCACGCAAAAATCCTGGCCGTTTCGGCCAGGATTTAAGGGCGACAAAGGTCGCGGGGGTTTGGGGGCAAAGCCCCCGATTATCTGGTGATCGCCGTCGAACGATGGGAATCGATTTCGCGCTCATGGATCTTGCGCAGCTGCGAGGCGCATTTGTCGGTCACCATATCAATCGCCGAGTACACGGTCTCCTCGTTGTCATGGGCGACCACGTGCTTGCCGTGGGGAAGGTGCATGTCGACGTCCACGCGATATCCGAACTTCTCCGCTTCGTGAATGGTGACATGGAGGGTCTTCAATCCGTTATGGAATCGACCAAGGGTTCCCAGCTTGTCATGGATGTGCGTCTTCAGTCGCTCGGAGACCTGGAAGTGGACTCCGGAGATATGGATATCGACCATGGTGCTTCCTCGACGGACTGCCGGCCCCTGATCCGGCAGAACTGTTATGGTCACGCCCGCATGCTCAGTGGACCTGGACCAGGTCCCAACGATGCGCGCGTATCAGGGGACCTTATGGGTATTCTACCGTCGCTCCGGGATGGCCGTCAACAGCCATCCGTGTCGAGTGGTTGGGCTCCTGAGACGGAAGCGATTTTCACAGGAACATAAAACTATGGTAATGGTTGCAAAAATGGCCGGAAAAGGGTCCGCTGTTGGTCGGGGACCCACCCCCGTAGCATCCCGGCGTGGACTTCCAACGACGTCACGTCATCTCGATCGCCGACTTCTCACGACCGGAAATCCTCCACATCATCGCCAAGGCCCAGGAGGTCGAGAACGCTCCGCAGCAAAACCTGCTCGCGGGCAAGGTCATGGCCACCCTCTTCTTCGAGCCGAGCACGCGCACGCGCCTGAGCTTCGAGGCAGCGATGCAGAAGCTCGGCGGCCGGGTGATCGGATTCTCGGATGCGGGATCGACCAGCACCAAGAAGGGTGAAAGCCTCGCCGACACCATGCGCATGGTCGAGCAGTACGCCGACGTCATCGTCATGCGCCATCCCCGCGACGGCGCCGCGCGCCTCGCAAG
>JACDEN010000312.1:0-2998 GCA_013816415.1 Planctomycetota bacterium | reverse complement strand
GCGCGAACCAGCACCCGAGCCAGACCTTCCTCGATCTCTACACCATCGCGAAGCTGTTCCCGCAGCTCACCGACGGCTCGCGCACCCTGACCATCGCCTTCGCCGGGGATCTGCGCTACGGACGGACCGTCCACAGCCTGCTCAGCGCGCTCTGCCACTTCCGGGTACGGCTGCTGACCGTCGCGCCGCGCGGACTCGAGATGCCGCAGCAGTACCTCGATGAGGCCGCGGCCGCGAAGATCGAGGTCGAAGCGGTGGCGACCTTGCAGGAGGCGATCAACCGCTGCGACGTGCTCTACATGACGCGCCTGCAGGAGGAGCGCTTCCCCGATCCGCTCGAATTCGATCACATCAAGGCGTCGTACCGCATCTCCGCCTCGATGCTCGCCGCGGCCCAGCCGCAGATGCGGATCCTCCACCCGCTGCCGCGCGTGAACGAGATCGCGCGCGACGTCGACGCGACCATGCACGCCCACTATTTTCCGCAGGCCGGAAACGGCATCCCGGTGCGCCAGGCGCTCGTCGGACTGATCCTGGGAGCGCTCTAGCATGGCCGACTCACCCTCAGGCGCGCAGAAGGTCAGGCAGGTCGAGGCGATCGCCAATGGAACCGTGATCGATCACATCCCGAGCCCGATGACGCTCAAGGTCGCCACCCTGCTGGCCGGGCCGGACGATCAGGTGTTCATGGGCATGAACCTGCGCTCGTCGCTGCTCGGCCGCAAGGGCGTGGTGAAGATATCGGGACGCGAGCTCACGGAGCGCAGCGTGTCGAGCCTCGCCCTGATCGCTCCGACCGCATCGATCAGCATCATCCGCGACTACACCGTCGTGTCGAAGAACCCGGTGCCGGTGCCCAGCCGGTTCGAGGACATCGCGCGATGCGCGAATCCGAACTGCGTCACCAACCACGAGCGCTGGGCCACGCGCTTCGATGTCGTCGGCCGCACCCCGCTGCGCGTCCGCTGCATCTACTGCGAACGCAGCTTCGACGCGGCCGATCTCACGTTGATATAGGTTGGTGGTTGGTGGTTAGTGGTTAGTGGTTGACCGCATCGCCATCTCGACATCTCCCCAACCACCAACCACCAACCACCAACCACCAACCACCAACCACCAACCACCATGACCGCCACCCACACCTACCGTTCGCGCATCGTCTGGACCGGAGGATCGCGCGGACCCGCCTCCGACTACAAGACCTACTCGCGCGAATTCGTGGTGACCATCGACGGCAAGCCGCCATTGCAGGGGACCGCGGATCCGGCGTTCCTCGGAGACCCGGCCCTGCACAACCCCGAGGACCTGCTGGTCGCCGCGCTATCGTCGTGCCACATGCTCAGCTACCTCGCGCTGTGCTCGAGTTCGGGCGTGGTGGTCGCCGCCTACGAGGATGATTCCGTCGGCACCATGTCCGAAGTGGATCGCAATTTCAAGATGACCGACGTCCTGCTGCGCCCGCGGGTGGTGATCTCGGCGGCATCCGATCGTGGCAAGGCAGAACGGCTGCACGCACGCGCGCACGACGTGTGCTTCATCGCTCGCTCCGTGAATTTCCCGGTCAGGCACGAGGCGACGATCACCTCCGCCTAGCGGAAGAGACGGGTGTCGGCGCTTGTCGCCTCGGCCGCGCGGCTATCCTCCGAGCTGACCAAAGGAACCGCCCATGCCCGTCAATGTCCGCATCCCATCGGTCCTGCGCAATCTGACCAATGGCAAGGAGACGATCGCGGTGGCGGCCACCACCATCGATGAGGCGCTGGCGGCGCTCGAGAAGGCCCACCCCGGCATCCGCGGGCGGCTGTGCGATGAATCCGGCAAGCTGCGCCGTTTCGTCAACGTGTTCGTCGGCGAGGAGGACATCCGCTTCCTCGACGGCCAAGTGACGGCGCTCAAGGATGGCGATCTCGTCGACATCGTACCGGCGATCGCGGGCGGATGCGGCTGAGCGAGCGCTAGCAGGCTGCGAAAAAACGCAGCCTGCTAGCGATCCCGAAAACCCGGCGCGACCTGCGGTCGCTATTTTGCCGGGTTTTCGGGATCTCCAACTTTCTACATGAGGGGGCAGACGCCCCCTCAGACTCCCCGCAGGGTGCTCTTCCGCACCCTGCTAGCGACCCGCCGGAAACGCCGTCAGGGCGCTGGTGATCGCAGCATAGAGCTCGCCCACCCATGATGGGCCACCGGCAGGAGGCGATGACCCGCTCCTGAAATCGGTGGGCGCGATGATCACGCTGACGTGATCGATCCCAGCGTGCGCGGTCACGACGAAGAGATCCTCGATCGCACGATCGCCCATCGCCAGGCAACCGATCGAATCGTTCCGCCCATGGATCATGATGTCGCCGCCGAGCGACGTCCGTCCATCCGCCCGCGCCCGCGCGCGATCGAACGCGTTCGGGTATCCCACGCGCAGTGCGAGATGGTACAGGCTGTTCGGATTGAGGCTCTCGACCCCGTAGATCCCTTCCGGCACCTGACGATCGCCTTCGCGCAGCTTCGGGCCGCCCGAGCCGCTCGCCGCGAGGATCGGATACGCGGTCACCTGTCGCCACGCCGTGGTCGCATCGTCACGGGCGTAGACCTCGAGGCTCTTGACGTCCTTGAATGCCAGGAAGGCCACTTCGGCCGGTGGATAGGCGACGCCGACGCGCTGGCAGGCCGGTCCCAGGCGCGCCGCGACCGTCGCGCCGTGCTCGGTCATGCGCTCTGCGACGGACTTCCGGCCGGTCAGCATCTGCATCACCGGAACGGTGAGATGGCGGGAACCGGGTATGACCGGAATGACGGCGGCCAACGCCGCGAGCACGGCGACGACCACTGCGACCCTGCGCCACCTCGGCATCCGGCTCGCCACATCAGGCTCCTTCTCACCGTGGTCCGGTCACAGCGGTCCGGCCGGCGGCGCGACCACCAGGCGGTCGATGCTGGCGGTGGGCGCGGCCTCGAGCATGAAGCGGATCGCCGCGGCGACGTCCTGCGGGCGGCACATGCGCGC
>JACDEN010000311.1:2557-4581 GCA_013816415.1 Planctomycetota bacterium | reverse complement strand
GCCGAGACCTGTTTGCGTGATACAATGGGCGCAGCCCATCACGCAAAAATCCTGGCCGCCTCGGCCAGGATTTAAGGGCGACAAAGGTCGCGGGGGTTTGGGGGCGAAGCCCCCGACTAGACTTCTTAGCCGAGCGGGCACAGTCTCCACCCGGAGATTCCACGATGTTCACCAAAGCCGCCTTCATCAAATCCCTGAAGACCGAAGCCAAGATCATCAAGCATCTGGCGACGCAGGTCCCCGCGGGCCAGCTCGATTACAAGCCGACACCCGCGCAGCGCTCGACCATCGATCTGCTGCGCTACCTGACCACCGGCGGGATCACCAGCGCGATCTTCGCCACCACCGGCACCTGGGACCACTGGGAGAAGCTCGACGCCGAGGCGAAGAAGGTCGATCTCGCGACCTTCGCCAAGGCGATGGACAGGCAGACCAAGGCGATCGAGAAGCTGCTCGCCAAGGAAACCGACAAGACCCTGCAGAAGAAGATGATCAAGACCTGGGGCGGCGAGAAGGTCACGCTCGGCGAAGGTCTGATCGTCATGGTGCTGAACCAGTTCGTGGCCTACCGCACGCAGCTGTTCCTCTATGCCAAGGCGAGCGGAGCCAGCCACATCGGCACCTCCGACCTCTGGCGCGGCAAGGCGGCGAAGCCGAAGAAGGCGGCCGCTTCGGGCTGATAGTTTCGGGGGCTTCGCCCCCGGGCCCCCGCGCACCTTTGTCGGCCTTCGATCGTGGCCGAAGCGGCCACGATCGTTGCGTGATGGGCTGCGCCCATTTTATCACGCAACCAGACCTCGGCGGTCGGGCGGCTGCGCCGCCGGTTATGACGCAGGCGAAGCCCGCAATACTTCTCGAGGCGGCGGAGCCGCCGCACGACCGCCGAGGCTTGGTCGCGTGATAAAATGGGCGTAGCCCATCACGCGATTTTCTGGCTGGCACCCAGCCAGAAAAAAGGCCGACAAAGGTCGCGGGGGCCCGGGGGCGAAGCCCCCGAAACCACCAGCCTTGCGAAGCAAGGCGAAGCCGGATAGTCCGCCGCGCGAGGAACCATGGCATTGCACGAACAGCTCGAGACCCTTTCTGCCCAGGTGCGCAAGCGCTGCGACCTCGTTCCAAAGGTGGCCCTACTGCTGGGCACCGGGCTCGGGGGCGTCGCGGAACGCCTCGAGGTGGTCTGCCGGATCCCGTATTCGGAACTCGCGGGAATGCCGCGCTCGACTGCGGAAAGCCATAAAGGCGAAGTGGTGCTCGGCCACCTCTCGAAGGTCCCGGTGGTGGCGTTCAGTGGCCGTCTGCACTGCTATGAAGGACACACCCCCGCTGATGTCGTGGTGCCGGTGCGGCTCGGACGGCACCTCGGCGCGAAGAGCCTGATCATGGGTTCGGCGGTGGGCGGCCTGAATCCGCAGTACCAGATCGGCGACCTGGTCGCGATCGAGGACCACATCAATCTGATGGGCGTCAATCCGCTGGTCGGCCCCAACGACGATCGCATCGGACCGCGTTGGCCGGACATGATCCACACCTACGATCCGCAGCTGCTCAAGATCGCCGACGAGGTGGCGATGGAGGCGCGCATCCGGCTGCACCGCGGCGTCTACGCCGGGGTGCTCGGACCGAATCTCGAGACCCGCGCCGAGTACCGCATGCTGCGCACCCTCGGTTCGGACGTCGTCGGCATGAGCACCATCCCCGAGGCGGTGGCGGCCGTCCACTGCGGACTCAAGACGCTCGCCTTCGCGATCGTCACCGACCGCTGCCTGCCGGACGCCCTCGAGGCCGCGAACGTGCCTGCGATCATCGCGGCGGCGAACGCGGCGGAGCCGATCCTGACCAAGCTGATCACCGGATTGCTGCCGCGGATCGTCTGACCCGCGGACAGCCTGACCATCCACCCTCCATCGGGAACCCATGCTCGACTGCATCATCGACGCCCAGCCCGCGAAGAAGCCCGACCTGACGGTGGTGATCGTCGGCCACTCCGCGGCGAAACTGCCCAAACTGGTCGAGGCCCAGGCCGC
>JACDEN010000311.1:0-2547 GCA_013816415.1 Planctomycetota bacterium | reverse complement strand
CGCGCGCATGGCCAAGAGCGGCGGCTCGCCGTCGCACGTGCTGACGCCGGACGGGCGCTTCCTGCTGCTGAAGCCCGATGAGAAGCCGTGGCTGGTGGGCGGCGAGAACTGGCGGCTGCTCGGCCGCGACATCGCCGACTCGCTCCGCGCCACCAAAGGAGATTCGGCGCTGGTGCTGGTCCATGGACGCGGCGCCAACGTCCAGGCGCTGGTCGAGGGCGTCGCGCTCGGCGACTACCGCTTCAACCTGTGCCGCAGCGGCAAGGAATCCAAGCGCAACCGCATCGCGGTGCATATTCCCGGCCAGGCCGATGCGGTGAAGGCCGGTCTGCTGACCGCGGCGTCGCAGAATCTCGCACGCGAACTCGCGGACATGCCGCCCAACCAGCTCAATCCGCAGACCTTCGCCGCGCGCGCGCGCAAGCTGCTCTCCGGCACCGGCGTCGACGTGCGCATCACCAGCGGGGTCGGCTCGCTGCGCAAGGCCGGCTTCCCCGGCCTCGCCCAGGTCGGCATGGCCGGATCAGCGGATCCGTGCCTGGTCGAGATGCACTACAAGCCGAGCAAGAAGCGCAAATCCCGCAAGGACGTGCGCCTCGCCCTGGTCGGCAAGGGCATCACCTTCGACAGCGGCGGCATCAGCCTGAAGCCGGGCGACAAGATGTGGGAGATGAAGGGCGACATGAGCGGCGCCGCCGCGGTGCTCGGAGCGATGGCGTGGGTCGCCGAGCGCGAGCCGTCGATCCCGATCTCGGGATACCTGTGCCTCGCCGAGAACATGCCCGACCGCGGCGCGCAGCGGCCCGGCGACATCTATCAGGCCCGCAACGGCAAGTGGATCCACGTCGACAACACCGACGCCGAAGGGCGCCTGGTGCTCAGCGACGTGCTCACGTATGCCGGCGAATGCGGCGCGACGCACATCGTCGACATCGCTACCCTCACCGGTGCGTGCATGGTCGCGCTGGGCGACCGCATGGGCGGGCTGATGGGGCGCGGCGAGGCGTTCCTGCAGAGCGTGCGCGCGGCCGGACAGGAGGCCGGCGAGGAGTTCTGGCAACTGCCCCTCTACGGCGAATACCGCAGCCTGCTCGACCATCCCCACGCCGACATCAACAACATCGGCGGGCGCTACGGCGGCGCGATCACCGCCGGGATCTTCCTCTCGGAATTCGTGCCCGAGAACGTGCAGTGGGCGCACCTCGACATCGCGGGACCGGCGATCCAGTCCGGCGGCTGGCGGTATTACGCGAAGGGCATGACGGGGTTTTCGACGCGGACGTTGATCCGGTTGGCGCAGAAATTAGGTTAGTGGTTAGTGGTTAGTGGTTAGTGGTTTGTGGTTTGTGGTTTGTGGTCTGTGGTCGACCACCAACCACCAACCACCAACCCTTGGCCCGTCGTTTGTGGTTTGTGGTTTGTGGTTTGTGGTTTGTGGTTTGTGGTGAGTGGTGAGTGATCGACCACCAACCACCAACCACCAACCACCAACCACCAACCCTAGACCCGCCAATCGAAAATCGTCGATAGCGTCGCTGTGCGCTGGTGCATGAGGTCCTGGTAGGCCTGCTGCGCCTTTTCTGGCGGCACCAGGTTGGCGAGGCCATCGACGTTCACGCGACCGTCGGCGATCCAGCGCATGGCGGCGGCGTAGTTGCCGAGGTGGCTGTTGGTGCGGAATGCGGTTTCGTGCGTGGGGACTTCCCATTCCCAGCCGCTGCGCAGGACCACGAACTTGTGGAACACCGCATGCATGATCTCGAAGGCCGAGATGTCCGTCTTCTTGCTCCACGGCGTGCCGGCGAGCACCACCTCGCCTCGTTGGCGTACCAGGTTGCAGGCGTCGAGCACCGAGCGCTCGTGGCCCGAGCAGTCGAGCACCAGGTCGACCTTGCCGACCACCGATGCGTCGGTGAGCGGAGCGCTGGCCTCGGTGCGCATGCCGGCCTGCTGCAGCGGCGCGCGGCGGGAGGCGACCGGATCGCAAGCGATGACCTGATAGCCGCACGCGTGGAAGACCTTGGCGGCAAGATGGCCGACCAGACCCAAGCCCGAGACCGCGACCAGCGCCGGCGCGCGCGCGGTGGTGGTGGTGAGCGCGGCCATGCCGATGCCCATCAGTCGGCAGAACACCGCGCGCTCAGGCGCGAGGCCGTCGGGCACCCGCACCACGTTCACGGCGTCGTGGCGCTGCCACGACCGGTGATTTCCACTGCAGAACGCCACGTCACCTGGCTTCAGGCCGGTCACAGCCGAGCCGACCTTGGCGACCTCGAAGATCGCTGCATAGCCCGACAGCTGGGGATACGGTCGATCGACCTTGGTCGGCGGAGCGTATCCCCACGACAGCTCGGTGCCGGAGGAGATCAGCGAGACCAGCGTCCGACCTTCGACCTGCTGGTCGCCGAGCGGACCGGCGTCCGGCTCGCAGGGGATGAGCTCCGCCTGCTCGCGCGCGGTGAAGGTCACGGCGCGCTCGGCTGGTACGGTGGCGGAAGCGGTGGCGGTGCTCACAGCGTGACTCCTTCTCGTTGGGCGACGCCGCGC
>JACDEN010000310.1 GCA_013816415.1 Planctomycetota bacterium | reverse complement strand
CCCATCAGGGTGCGGCAGAGGTCGCGGTCCAGCCACACGCGATCGACCTTCTGCTTGAGCGTCTGCTGGTCCTTGAAGCGGTAGATGTCGTCCATGGTGCGTTCCTTTCGGGGTCCACACCGCGATTGTACCGATCCCAACCTGCGCAGGCCGCATCTGAACAGGGAATGGTTGGACAAGTGCGAGGTCACCCGGAGCTAGAACAGCCGCTCCTGGCCGAGATCCTCGCCTTTCGGCGGAGTCAGTCCGAGGTGCTGGTAGCCGCGCACCGTCGCCTGGCGGCCGGTCGGCGTCTTGATCAGGTAGCCGCTCTGGATGAGGAACGGTTCGTAGATGTCCTCGATCGTGACCTCGTCCTCGCCGACGGTGACGGCGATGGTCTTGAGGCCGACCGGCCGGCGGTTGCGCGCGAGGCATTCGAGGATCCGGCGGTCGATCGCGGTCAGACCCGCCTGATCGATGCCGAGCATGTCGAGTCCCTCCTCGGCGACGGCGCGGTCGATGCGATTGCCGTAATGCACCTGCGCGAGATCGCGGATGCGGCGCAGGTGGTTGTTGGCGTAGCGCGCGGTGCCGCGGCTGCGCTGGGCGATCGCCATCAGTCCGTCGCCCACATGTTCGACCGCCAGCAGCTTCGCTGAGCGCACCAGGATGCGGGTGAGGTCCTCGACGGCGTAGAGATCCAGCCGCTCGCGGATGCCGAAACGCGAGCGGAAGGGGGCTGACAGCTGTCCTTCGCGCGTGGTCGCGCCGACCAGGGTGAAAGGTGGCAGGGTCAGGGTCAGCGCCTGCGTGCTCGCGCCCTCGCCGAGCTGGATGGTGATGCGGTAGTCCTCCATCGCCGAATACAGGTATTCCTCGACCACCCGCTTCAGGCTGTGGATCTCGTCGATGAACAGCAGCGCGCCCGGTTTGAGCGTCGAGAGGATGCCCGCCAGGTCGCCCGGCTTCTCGATCATCGGGCCTGAGGTCTCGCGGATCTCGGCGCCCATCTCCGACGCCATGATGTGCGCGAGCGTGGTCTTCCCCAACCCCGGGGGGCCCGACAGCAGCACGTGGTCGAGGGCTCCTTGCGCTGCTTCGCTGCTGCGATCGCCAGGCTGAGGTTGCGCGTGACGGCGGACTGGCCGGCGAATTCCGACAGCAGCCGCGGGCGCAGCGCGCGGTCGGAGGCGTCGTCTTTGTTGTCGAAGGCCGGCGGCTGCGCCATCACCCTATGTCACGGCATGGTGGTCGGGTGCAAGGCCCGAATCAGCGCAGCTGCCGCGAACGGCGCCAGCAGAGAGCGGTCAGCGACAAGGCGAGCAGTCCGATGCCGGAACCGAGGCCGCAGCTCTTCGAACTGCTGCCGCCGCTCGAGGCCACCGGGATCACCGTGAGCGTGAAGGTCGACTGCGCGGACATCGAGCCATCCGAGACGGTGATGGTGATGAGCGCGGTGCCTGATTGTCCCGCAGCCGGAGTCACCGTCACGGTGCGGGCCGCGCCGGTTCCGGCGAAGACGATCGCCGAATTGGGCACCAGGGCGGGGTTGCTCGAAAGACCGCTCACCGACAGCGCGGTCGCGGCCGACTGGGCATCGCCGATGGTGAAGCCGATCGCCGGCGTCGGAGTCCCCGCGCCGGTGGTGCGGTCAGCGATCGCGCTGATGTTCGGCGCGGTGTTGGCGATGACGGTCACGGCGAAGCTCGAGGAAGCCGTGAGCAGACCGTCGGAGACGGTGACGGTGATGGTGGTGGAACCGGTCTGGCCGGTCGCCGGCGTGACATCGAGGGTGCGGCTGGCGCCGGTTCCCGAGAAGAGGATCGCCGAGACCGGCACCAGCGTCGTGTTCGTCGATGTCGCGGACACGGTCAGCGCGGCCGGCGAACTCTGCGCATCGCCGACGGTGAACGCGACACTGTTGAGCGAGGAGCCCGAGACCACGGTCTGGTTGCCGATGGCGGTGATGGTGGGCGCGGTGTTGGTGGTGGCCGTCGCCTGGTAGCGGGCAAGGGCGAAGTCGCCGTTGTTCTGCGTCGAATAGCCGACGGCGACCACCATGCCGGCCGAGAAGGCGACTCCCAGGGCGACATCGTCGGACGCCGCGGTGAACGGAGTGACGACCATGCCAGTCCCCCCGAAGCTGGTGTCGAGCGCGCCGAAGGTGCTGAAGCGTGCGAGCGCGAAATCGAAGGTGCCGCCGACGGTCGAATCGCCGGCGACGACGATGCGGCCATCCGGCTGGAGGACCAGCGCGAAAACCTTGTCGCTGGTTCCGCCGCCGAAGCCGAGGGTGACCCTGCCGGTGGTGTTGAAGGTCGGATCGGGCGCGCCCGCGGTGGTATAGCGGACCAGCGCCATGTCGTTCGCGCCCGCGCTGGTGTAGCCGGCGACGATCAGCTTGTTGTCGGTCTGGATCGCCAGCGCGTACGCGACATCGTCATTATTCGCAGCGATATCCGTCGTCACCCGACCGTCGCTGTCGAATGCGGTGTCGAGCGAGCCGTTGACGTTGTAGCGCGCCACTGCGAATTCCGAGCCCGAGGCCACCGTCGCCGAGGATCCCGCGACCACGATCCTGCCGTCGGCCTGGATGCGCATGGCGTTGCCGACGTCGGCGAGTCCCGAGAAATCGGTGGTGAGCTTCCCATCGGCATCGAAGGAGGTGTCGAGGACCCCGGCCGTGGTGAGGCGCGCGACCGCGAAGTCGGTGTTGCCGACCGTCGTCGCATCTCCCGCGACCACGATGTTCCCGCTGCCGTCGAGGGCCACGGCATTGGCATGGTCGTCAGATGTCGCGAAGTCGATGAGGACGATGCCGGTGCCGCCGAAGGTGGTGTCGAGCGTGCCGTTGGTGTTGTAGCGGACGACGGCCATGTCGATCCCGGTCGAGGCGCTGACCGCGAATCCGGCGACCACGATCTTCTGGTCGGACTGGATCGCGACCGCGCGCGCGCCTTCGTTCGATCCATTGGTGATCTGGGTCGCCACCAGGCCGGTGCTGTTGAACGTCGTGTCGAGCACCCCCGCCGTGGTGTAGCGCGCCACGGCGAAGGCGCTGGTCCCGTTCACCGTGCTGCCGACGACGACGAACTTCCCATCGGCCTGCACCGCGACCGCGCTTGCGAAATCCACGCTGGTCAGGCCGACGAAATCCGTGACCACCTTGCCGCCGGTCCCGAAGCCCGGGCCCGCGGTATCGAGGTCGCCATCGGCCGCGCGCAGGACTCCTGCCAGGGAGAACGCCCACAGGGCCACGGTCGTCAACGTACGGAATCGCATGGGAGGCTCTCCTGGGAGGTGCGTCGACACTAGCCGCGACCGGCGTCAGGGGAAAGACCGGAGGGGAAACCACGCACGGATGCGTCAAACGGCCCGCGCGGCCCGCAGGCCCGCAGGCCAGGCAGATCAGCCGGTGGTCGACGGCGGGGGCGGCGAAGGCACCACCACCACGGTGATTCCAGTGGTGTTGTTCGCCTCGTTGGCTTCTCGGGTCGCGTCGGCTTGGTCGATGCTGAAGGCGTAGGAGTGGGGGCCGGCGGTCTGGGTATCGATGAACGACAGGTCGACGAACGTGCGGCTGCGCAGCGAGGGGATGACCCCGGAGGCGAATCCGGCGACGCCATCGCGCGAGATGGTCCAGGCGACGTTGAGCGCTTCGCGATTCTCGAAATAATCGGCGTTGAACACACGCCACGACACCGTGAACGCCTGGCCATCGAGCGGCGTCAGCGGTAGGACCGTCGGGGCCTGGTAGAAGGTGAGGTCGACGCTCGGCTTCTTGTCGGGATGGCCGCAACCGGCAGCCGGGATGATGACGGCGAGCGCGATCATGCCGAGGCGCGTGGAAGGACTCATCGCAGCAGGCTTACCCGGGGAACCGCGTGGGCAAGGGGGAGGGTCCACCGGCGGCAAAGGTCGGAAACATGGAATGGTCCCACTCGTGATGCGTCGCCCGCGTTCCGCGTTCATGATCCTGCTATCCGACCCATTCGCGGTCGTTGTCTTCGCAGACCGCGGGTTCCTTGACCAGTGGCCTGACCTGGAACGCATCCCGTTGCTCACCCGATGCCGCGCACCGGATCACTGTAGTAGGTGAGTTGACCCTGGACCCGCCAGTGGAGTCAGTAATGACCCAGTCATGTGCCAGCGTTTCGCCAACCACGCCCCAGCGGTCGAGACTGCCAAACGCTTCACGGCTGGAGGTACACCACCAGCCAGGCCAATCCGACCGTGGCGACCGCGAAACCGAAACCACCGACGATGGCACGTGCGTAGTTCATGGGGCCGATGCTATCGCCACGCGCTTGGACAACCGCTGCGATTCGCCCGAAGGTGATGCGGCGCCGGATGGCTAGCCGGTCGTCGGCCAGATCTCGAGCTGCTCGGGCGGCAGGATCGGTCTCAGCAGTTCCGGTCCATCGTTCGCGACCGCATTGACCCGGCGATCGACCGCGTGCGCGGTCATAAGGCTGGCTGGGAAGGGCGTGATCAGCGCCTGCACCCGATCCGGCGGCGATGCGGGATCCAGCCAGGCGTCCTCGTCCTCACGCGCGACAATGCATGCCATGCGACGGTGCACCGGTGCGACCAGCGCATTGGCGACGGTGGTC
>JACDEN010000309.1 GCA_013816415.1 Planctomycetota bacterium | reverse complement strand
TCGAGAGCCTGTCGGAGATCTCGAAGGCGCTGGAATTCTACATGGGCAAGAACACTCCCGAGCGTAAAAGCTTCATCATCGCGAATCTCATCTACGACTCTTAGTTGGACTTTTAGTTGGGGGTTTACGAACCCCCAACAACGGGCTCCGCCCTGCCCCCGAGGCAGTGATGGTTTGGACGGCTTACCGGCTCAGTGATATCTCACGCGTTAGGAATTAAACATGACGTTTCTAGAACCGCTGATGCGGCAGAACTTCTTGGAGTACGCGTCGTACGTCGTCGTGGACCGCGCCATCCCCGAGGTGCGGGACGGATGCAAGCCGGTCCAACGCCGGATCATGCACACGCTGTGGACGATGGACGACGGCAAGTTCATGAAGGTCGCCAACGTCATCGGCGAATGCATGAAGCTGCATCCGCACGGCGACGTGTCGATCGGTGACGCACTGGTGGTGGTTGCGAACAAGGGCATCTCGGTTGTCGATGAGAGCCTCGGCTACTTCATCCAGCGTCAGGGAAACTTCGGCAACATCCTCACCGGCGACGGCGCGGCGGCGTCGCGCTACATCGAATGCCGGCTGACGCCGCTGGCCAAGGATTCGCTGTTCAATCCCGCGCTGACGAAATTCATCCCCAGCTACGATGGCCGCAAGGAGGAACCCGAAACGCTGCCGGCGAAGGTGCCGGTGGTGCTGATGCTCGGCACCGAAGGCATCGCCGTCGGCATGGCGACCACCATCCTGCCGCACAATTTCGCCGAGCTGTTGACTGCGCAGATCAAGATCCTCAAGGACGAGCGCTTCAAGCTCTACCCGGATTTCCCGCAGGGCGGCCTGATGGACGCGTCCGAGTACGCGGACGGCCGCGGCAAGGTGAAGCTGCGTGCCAAGATCGAGAAGGACGGCGACAAGAAGGTGGTGATCCGCGAGATCCCCTTCGGGACCACCACCGAATCGCTGATGGCGTCGATCGAATCCGCGGTGCAGAAGGGCAAGGTCAAGATCAGCGAGATCAATGACCGCACGGGTTCCGACGTCGAGATCGAACTGCACCTCAGCCGCGGCACCCACGCCGAGGAGGTCATCCCCCAGCTCTTCGCCTACACCGACTGCGAAGTGTCGATCACCTCGAACATCGTGGTGATCCGCGAGCGCAAGCCCGCCGAGCTGACGGTCAGCGAGATCCTGAAGTACCTGACCGAGCAGCTGAAGGACCAGATCAAAGCCGAGCTCGAGCACGAGCTGAAGGGGCTGATCGACAAGCAGCATTACCTGACGCTCGAGCAGATCTTCATCGAGAACCGCGTCTACAAGCGCATCGAGAGCGCGACCACCGAGGAGGCGGTGAAGAAGGCGGTGCACACCGGCATGGCAGCCTTCAAGGCGCAGTTCGTCCGCGATCTCACCGACGACGACGTCGCCCGTCTGCTCGAGATCCGCATCAAACGCATCTCGCAGTACGACATCGACAAGAACCGCAAGGATATCGACGACATCGTGCGCGCGATCAAGGAGTGCCGCGCCAAGCTCAAGAACCTGGTCGCCACCACCATCGGCTGGATCCAGGGCATCCTCGACAAATATGGCAAGCAGTATCCGCGCCGTACCAAGGTGAAGTCGATGGAGGACATCGACAAGAAGGCGGTCGCGAACCAGAACCTGAAATGCGGCTTCGACGCCGCGACCGGCTTCTTCGGCATGTCGGTCCGCGCCTCCGACCGCGAGGTCCGCTGCAGCGAATACGACAAGATCCTGGTCATCTTCGACGACGGCATGTACAAGATCATGTCGCCGCCCGAGAAGACCGTGCTCGAAGGCAAGATCCGCTACCTCGAGGTGTTCAACCCCGACAAGGGCTTGAACTTCACCATGATCTATCGCGACAAGGCCAAGGAGCCGTGGGCCAAGGTCACCAGCATCACCAGCTTCATCAAGGATCGCGAGTACGAGCTGATCAAGGATCGCGCCGGCAAGATCATGTACTTCTCGACCTCGCATGGCGGCGTCGCGACCTGCGAATACCTGCCAGCCAAGGGCCAGCGCGTCCACGAATCGGTGGTCGATCTCGCGACCATCGAACCGTGCGGCGTGGCCTCGCGCGGGGTCAAGATCGGTGACAAGCCGACGGCGAAGGTCGTGGTGGACCGCAAATCCGGCGCGTGAGCCAGCACGCCCTCAGGCGTGCTCGAATCCCGTCCAGGTCATCGGCACCACGCGGCCCTGGCGGTCCTCCATGAACGTACCGGGACGATCGAGCAGCCAGCCCACGCGGGCGAGCTGGCGCGGAAACGGCCACGCCAGCTGCAGGTGCGGCCACTGCTCGGCCGAGACCGCCGCCAGCAGCTCGAAATCCTCGCCGTCGCAGCAGGCCGCCTTGGCCCCATCAGCCATCTCCGGCACATCCGGGTGGACGGGGACATCCTGCGGCAGCAGCAGGCAGCCGCATCCGCTCGCCTCGGCCAGCTTGGGAGCATCGGCCGCCAATCCGTCGCTGAGGTCCATCATCGCGCGCACATAGGGCTGATCGGCGAGCCACTGCCCTTCGGCGAAGCGCGGCTGCGGGCGCAGATGCCGACCAGACCGCAGACTGCCGCCGAGCGGACCCGTCACCACCAGGAGATCGCCGGCAGCGGCGCCCGATCGCGTCAGGAAGCGCGCGCTCGCCCGCTCGCCCCACACCGTCACCGATATCACCAGCGCCTCGGATCCGGTGGTGTCGCCGCCAAGGAGCGCGCAGCCGTGGCGGCGGAGTTCCGCGATGAGGCCGTCCATCACCGCGAGACCGTCCCATCGCGCCGGACACGACAGCGCGACCACCGCCCCGATGGGCCGCGCGCCCATCGCAGCGAGATCGGAGAGCGCGGCACCGGCCGCCTTCCGTCCGACCAGCCCTGGCTCGTCGGACGCGCGGAAATGGCGCCCTTCGACGATGGTGTCCACGCTCAGGCAGGTCTGCCCGCTCGGAGTCCAGACGCAGCAGTCGTCACCGATGCCGATGACACCAGATGGGTCGGTCACCCGGGAGCGGATCGCTGCGATGAGGTCGGATTCCTTCATTGGCCCAGTCCGACCGGGACAATCACCCCGGAACCTTCGCCGGCGCCGCAGTCTGCTGCGCCTCCGCGATCGGATCGAGCGACGCACGCTGCGGCGCCACCTCCTTCGATCTCAGCTCCTTGCGGCGGGCGACGATCGCTTCCTTGATCTCGTCGATCCGCCGTTCGAGCTCCGCCACCCGCCTGGGGTCGGACGGGTAGACCGGATGGTGCATCTCGTTGAGCGCGTACATCTGCGAGCGCAGCTCCTCGTTCATCGATTCGAGGAGCGGGTCGTAGTCGGGCGGGGTGGTCATTGGCAGGGGATTTTCACCATCGGCGGCGGGAGGCAAGGCGGGGGGAGAGGGATTGCCCCGGTTCTGGGTTCTGGGTTCTGGGTCCTGAGTCGGGGAACCGGGCGGTCGATACAGAACTCAGAACTCAGAACGCAGGACGGTCAATGCTGGAATGGCTGCGCCATGCCCTCTGGCAGCGTCAATATCTCGACCCCGCGTTCCGTCACCAGGATGGTGTGCTCGAACTGGGCGCTGCGTTTGAGATCGACGGTGACGGCCGTCCAGTTGTCCTCCCAGGTGACGTGCTTCCAGCTGCCCTGGTTGATCATCGGCTCGATGGTGAAGGTCATGCCGGCCGCCAGTTCACGCGTCGCCGAGGAATCGAAGTAGTGCGGCACCTGTGGATCCATGTGGAACTGCTCGCCGATGCCGTGGCCGACGAAGGCCTTCACCACGCTGAAGCTCTTGCCCTCCGCGTGCTCCTGGATGGCGCGGCCGATATCGCGCACCATCGCGCCGGGCTTCACCGCGCCGATGCCGCGCATCATGCACTCGTAGGTCACCGCCACCAGGGCGCGCGAATCCTCGTCGACGTCGCCGACCAGGACGGTCTCCGAGAGGTCGCCGTGCATGCCGTCGATGTAGATGGTGACGTCGAGGTTGACGATGTCGCCGTTCTCGAGCGGACGCAGGTCGGGGATGCCGTGGCAGATGACCTCGTTGACCGAGGTGCAGAGCGATTTCGGGTAGCCGTGGTAGTTGAGCGTGCTCGGGTACCCGCCGAGGGCGATGTAGGCCTCGTGGGTCACGCGATCGATCTCGTCGGTGGTCACCCCCGGTTTCACCGCGGCTTTCGCCACCTCGAGCGCCTGACGGGCGAGCCGGCAGGCCCGACGCAGCCGCTCGATCTGCTCGGGGGTCTTGATCAGCGTCCGCGAGCGCGGCCCCTGCGGACGTCCGCTCACCGCGTAATCCGGCCGAACGATATGTGCAGGCACCTCGCGACGGGGCCTCAGGGCGTACGGTCGCACGGCGCGGAATCCCGGCGCCGGAGCGGCCGGCGGCGGCTCGCCCCCCTGCAAGGAGCGCAGCAGATCGCGGCCCTGGTGGCAGCGCTTGTACTTCTTGCCGCTGCC
Organism: Planctomycetota bacterium; assembly: GCA_013816415.1. Lineage (GTDB taxonomy): Bacteria > Planctomycetota > UBA11346 > UBA11346 > UBA11346 > JACCZE01. The sequence continues at coordinate 130 of JACDEN010000309.1, read as the reverse complement.
GCACGGGCATGGGTCGTTGGGGCCGATCTTCGACATCGAGTGGGCCAGGGTACTGGGGGCGGTTGCGGAGCCAACGGAGATGGTTGGTGGTTGGTGGTTGGTGGTTAGTGGTTAGACAGCAGGCAACGAC
>JACDEN010000308.1 GCA_013816415.1 Planctomycetota bacterium | reverse complement strand
CTTCTGGCCATGATGCGGCCTTGGCCGAAGTCCTGGAGTTCCGACGCCCAGGATCTCGCGCCGGGCGCCCGCCTGGTCGCTGCGTTCGAACCGTTCATCCGCCACCTGCACGGTCAAGGGCTGGCCCCACGCACGCTTCGCCGGCATGTCGATAACCTGGGGGTGCTCGGCGGCGAATTGATCCGGCGAAGCCGCATGACGGATCCGCCGGAACCGATTCCCCACCTCGTCGAGGTTGTCGAGGAGGAGGGTGGCCCTGTGCTGCGCGGGTCGGAATGCGAGGAGGATCAACGGGAGTTTGACGCGACCTGTAAGAAGCTGTATCGGTTCCTGACGATCAAGGACGGCGTGTCTGCGCGCCGCCCGCGCCAACCAGTTCCCGCTCCGGTGCACCATCTGGACCGCCTCATCGCCGATGCGACAACGGATGCCTATAATCACGACGAGCAGGTCGGCGGCTTCTTGACCTGCTTGGAAGAGCACGTGGCCCTACCATTCACCACCACGGTACTGGGCGCGACGGTGAGCGTCACCGGTTTCGACGCGGATGACGAGGGACGGATCGCCGCCGAGTGCCGTCGCGGAAAGCTCAGCCAGCGAATCGCCGTGACCGCTCTGCCACTCCCGACTCCGCCACCAGCAGGCCACGAATGGATCGCCGCCTATCGCCACTGGTGCAAGGGGCACTGACATGGACAGGAATGACAGGGACCTTCAGGTAACGTCACTGCCTCTATGATCATTTGCGCCCATTGGCTGCGAGGGTTTCCCTGCATAAGCCGACCAGGTATGCTCTGGCATTCACCCATAGGTTATAATTCTCAGGGCCTTCCCCCGGAACCACCATGACCCAATCATGTACCGCCCACACCAGTCTTCCCGATAGCCGAGCAGCGGGAGAGCAGTTGGGTCGTGACGTCTTGAAGTCCCTTGGTGGGGAGTCTCCGGATGCGTTGGTGGTCTTCGCTTCATCCAAGCATGATCACCAGAGTCTCCTGACGGCGATCCGGGACACCTGCCACACGAAGGTTCTGGTGGGGAGTTCTTCTGCCGGAGAATTCACGCAGAGTTCTTTCGAAGAGGGTACGGCGTGTGCCATCGGTTTCCGATCTGAGGACATGAGCTTCTCTCCCGGAATCGGGCGGAATCTGCATGACGATCGATCGGCTGCCGCCCAGTCCATCGTCGGGTCGTTTCGCGGGATGACGTCCCAGGCGTTCCCCCATCGTTCAGCGTTGATCATGACCGACGCGCTCGCCGGGCACGCAGACGATATCGTGGAGCAGATCACCGTCCTGACTGGCGGCAGCTACAAGCTCTTCGGGGGCGGAGCCGGTGATGACGCGCAATTCCGGAAGACCCATGTCTTCCTCGGGACTGAAGCCATCCCCGATGCGGCGGTGTCGTTGGAGATCCTTTCCAAGAATCCGATCGGGGTGGGTGTGTGCCATGGGTGGGAGCCCGTCGGCCCACCGCTACGGGTCACCGAAGCGCGTGGCATGCGGTTGGTGAGTCTCAATACCATTCCCTCCCGCGACGTGTTCATCCGGCATGCCGCGTCAACGAACCAAGCGCTCGACGTGGCGAATCCGATACCGTTCTTCCTGCATAATGTCTTGGGAATCGTCACCGATTCCGGGTTCCGATTGCGCGTTCCCCTGTCGATCGAGGCGGATGGATCCGTCCAATGCGCCGCCGACATCCCCGAAGGTGCGGTCGTCCACATCATGAAGCCGCAAAAGCTATCTGCTCTCGAAGCAACCAAGAGCGCCTTGGCCCAGATCGAAGGACGCACGCCGCAAGTCGCCATGTTCTTCGATTGCGTTGCGACCCGCTTGCGGATGGGGAAGGAATTCGGCTTCGAGCTCAATGCGGTCGAGCGCGCGCTCGGTGAGCGTGCATCCTTCGCCGGCTGCAACACCTATGGACAGATCGCCCGCTCCGAGGGACAGTTCAATGGCTTCCACAACTGCACCGCCGTCGTGTGCATCTTTCCCCAGTAACCAATAACCAGTGGAACGGATCCGCACCCTCCTTCGCCTGATTTCCGAGCTGACCTCGACCTCCGCCCGCTCGAAGGTGGCAGGGGATCTGGCTCGGCACTGCGGCGCCGATGACCTGGTGATCTTCGTGCTGGACCCCGTCGTCGATGTCTTCATCCCGGCGTTCGGATTTCCGCGCACGTTGCCGGACGCAATCGAGTGGCAACGCTTCGTCAGCGAGACCTCCCGACGCGGCCAGCATGAAGCGACGCTTCCGTACCCGGTTTCAGGCCAGGAGCATCGGAGCGTAGGTTTCTCGTCACGCCCCGATTCGGTGCTGGTGTTCGTTGGCGGCGCTCCCGATCCGGAGCTCACCGCATGCGTGCTCGACATCCTCCCGACCTTGCGGGTGACGTTCCAGGCAGAGCAGTCTGTGCTCAGTGCCAATGCGACCACCTCCCTGGCGAGGAACGCCACCCAGCAGTTGCGGGCGCAAGCGTTGAGCCTGGATCAGGCGCGACGCAGCGCCCATGAGGAGGTGATCGAGCGACACAAGGCAGAAGAAGCGCTCAGCCGCAAGGCGCTCGAACTCGAGCGATCGAACAAGGACCTGCAGCATTTTTCCGCGACGGTCTCGCATGATCTTCAAGAGCCCCTGCGGATGGTATCCAGCTATCTCGCGCTGATTGAAAGGCGCTACGCCCAGAAACTCGACGATAAAGCCCGCGAGTACATCGGGCACGCAACCTCAGGTGCTCACAGGATGTCCCAGCTCATCCGCTCCCTGCTCGACTATGCCCAGGTCGGAACCGATGACCGATCCTTCGTCATGGTGCCGCTCGAAACGGTGGTGATCGAAGCGATGGACAATCTCTCCCAGCGGATTTCCGAAACCGGAGCCCACATCCACTTCGACGACCTCCCCTCGGTCCACGGTGATCACGTATTGCTCGTCCAGCTCTTTCAAAATCTCGTGAGCAATGGCATAAAATTCATGCGTCCGGGAGTCGTTCCGGAAGTCAGGGTCACTGCTGTCGATGACGGAGGACATTGGAAGATAGCTGTTTCAGATAACGGTATTGGAATCTCAGTCGCAGACCGTGAGCGTATTTTCGGCGTCTTCCAGCGCCTGCATACCCGAGATGCCTATGAAGGGTGCGGAATCGGTCTTGCCACCTGCAAGCGCATCATCGAGCGACATGGCGGAGAGGTGTGGGTCGAGTCCGCAGTGGGCTCTGGAAGCACCTTCTTCTTCACCTTGGCGAAATCACCGGCGTAACGGGGTCGGTGAGCGATGAGACACTTCGTTCCGGAAGACTTGCCTCGCCTAACCTCCCCTACATTTTCCCTCGAGCCGAGTATCGGGTTGTTGATGCTCGATGCCAGTTGGCCAATCCGACTATTTTTAGCGCCGAAAAGAGCGTCATCGCGGTGGGCAAACCATGCCTAGCTGCCTCGAAAGGTGCGCGCCGCAGACAGCTCCCTAGGTGTGCACGTCGTCCTTTGCCCAAACATCGGCCGTAGCCGCGCGGCGGGCGAGCAACGACCTTCGGTATTCCGCCGGCGCCAGGTAGTAGGGATTCTCGTAGACCAGGGAGCCCATCAGCACCTGGGAATGGGTGTTGAGCACGTCGCGCATGAGGGTGCCGCTGATGCGGTTGACGTCATACACGCACATGAAGGTGGCGTCGTGCCCCTCGAGCAGATCGTTCACATCGCTCTCATAGGCGAGGATCTGCTCGGTCGATCCGGCGTGTTTCAGCATCCAATTCATATCACCGCAGGTGCGCAGGCGGGTGAATCCCTGCTCCCTGATGGTCTTCAGCTCATGGGTAAGCATTGCGAGCATGCGCGCCTTGTCGAAGTGGCCATCGGCGAGGTAGGTCTGATCGCTGGCATGGGTGCACAGGCGGCCCGACTCGCGCGCGGCCGCGACCGCGATGCCGGCATCGGACAGGCGCAGGTGGTGATCGTCGATGAGGTGTCCATCGAGGACGTTCAGCACCTTCTCGCCCTGCTCCAAGCCTTCGGGGATGTACGGCGCGAGCACCTCGTACTGCTGGGCGCGCGAGTCGAAGAAGCAGCAGATGTGCCGCGGCGACTGCAGGGGCTGGCCGGCAACGGTCGCGCGCAGAGGGTTCGAGGGGTGTATGGTCTGGATCCAGGAGAATGGGGAACAACCTGAATTAAAGTATACACCCGCGCCGAGTACTATGCCAATGGGCTTCGGCGAAAATGGGTCTCTCGCTCACCATCTCGCAGTCGAGAGGAACTGCAGGAAGCGCTTTTGAATCTGTCACCGTTGGCACACGGGGGAAGCCGGAATTCAGTGAAAAAAGCTCAAGAGCATTCACGAGGAACGTGCATGGGTCACGCAGCGCTCAAGGCGATCCAGGTTGCTCGTCACCCTGAGCGCACGCCGTTGAGCCTTGGTAAGTTCCTGGATTGACAGATCGATCTGGAGCCTCAGATCCCCTTTCCCATGTCTTCGCTCGAGATCCTCCACGTCGACGACAACCGGGAAGACCTCGAGCTGACCGAACTGGCATTCGGCGAGATAGACGCGTCGACCCGTTACATCGCGAAGGACAACGGCGCCACCGGCCTCGCCTTCCTCGAGC
>JACDEN010000017.1:5736-15114 GCA_013816415.1 Planctomycetota bacterium | reverse complement strand
GCTCAGATGAAAATAGGCGCCGAACTGCGAACTCGTCTGGCTGCCGTCCGTGCGCACGCTCACCCGCTGGATCGCGCCGGTCGCCAATACGCGCGCAAACACATCCTGCTGATTGTTGGTGTCGCCCGTGACCAGATTCGATCCGAAGGAAATGAACGCGACGACCGAACCATCGGAGCTGATCACCGGCTGTGACGATTCCCCGTTCGCCACTGCGGAGGCGGTACGATCCAGGCGCGTGGTGGCTCTCGTGCTGCGCTCATACAGCCAGATCGCGCCTTGATCCTCGAACACCAGACGCCCTCCATCGGCACTCAGAGAGGGATGGGTTCCTGGTCGCCCGAGGTCCTCATAGACCGTGGCTCCCATTGCGGTGGATGCCGTGGTGATGAGGACCAGGACCAGCCAGGTGTCGAGGCGCATGGGTTGCCACTTTCTCACCGGAACAGGAACCAGTGGTTCCGGGTAAGGGCATTGTAACGAGCCCGACCGTTCACCTTGAAGGCGTATGGTAAGAATCTTCCACAGGCGCTCGCGGTCGGCGCTCGAGGCCGATGACGTCATCATGAACGTGATGAGCTTCTTTGAGTTCGGGATCCACCTTCACCTGGGCGTGGACATCCGATCCCGAGTGAAACGCCATCCAGCCGAGACATGCATGTGCTTGCTGGTCGCCGGATTTTCAAACACGTGGGATGATGGGTGGGATCGTATCGGCGGTGCGGAACCGGTAGGTGCCGGTCAGCCTGGAGAAGCTCAACTTCCCATGCTGGTCGGGATACGCGCGGACGGAACCCTTCCTGGCAGCCGCTTCGAGCGGTATCTCCTCGGCGTGTCTCCGACAAGCCGACGGAAGCGGTTGCAGAAATACTGCGCGTCATGGAAGCCCAGCGAACGGGCGATCGAGCCCACCGGATCGACGGTGAGGTGCAGCATCTGCATCGCCCGTTCAAGGCGGAGGCGTTCCTGGAAGCGGTTGGGGCTGATGCCCATCTGCCGCTTGAAGAGGGCGGCGAAATGCGATCGCGACATGCCGCAGCGGCCGGCCATCTGCTCGAGCTTCACTGGCCGAGACAGCGTCGTGTTCAGGAAGTCGACGGTCGCCGTGATGCGGGGGTCGATGGTTATTTCGATCGGGGCGCACTCGCTCCAGAGCGCGAGCAGGGCCTGCTCGAGAGCGATCCGGGCGAAGTCCGCGGCCAGCCCTCCGGGCCCGTTGAAGCGTCGATGCGCGCGCATGAGGTTCTCACGCACGGTCGCAGCGACGCCGCGCGAAGGTCGCAGGAAGACATGGCCCGGACTGCTCTCGCGGAAATTCAGCCATGGCATCCAGTGGGGCCGGGGAAGGAAGATGCTATAGACGCAGGCCCAACCGGCGACGCCCTCGGGCACGGTCCATTCGACCATTGTTCCGGCACGGAAGAGGACCACCTCGCCGCGGCGAGATTCCACCATGCCGGCGGGTGTACGATATTGGACCCGGCCGGACAGGGTCATGCCGAGGACCCATCCACCCACGATGCCGCGAGCGTGCATGCCCGCGGGGTACAGGGACCGGGCGCTGAGATAGTGGTTGTCGGCGTACGTATCCATGTGCGCGTCCACCTGCGGATCCATTCACGGATCGACGTGCGGATCCCTGCACGGATCCATGTCCTGCAGCGTATCCTACAATTCTATCACGACCGGGACAAGCGGCATAAGGTGCATATTTCCAGGCATTTCAGGATGCATCGATATCTTCATTCACCAGACGATTGCACACATTATGTGGACGATCCGCGGATTGCCAGGTGGGATGGGGATCGCTATCCTCAGGCAGAATAGGAGATCGAACATGATCGCGACCGACGCTCCGGCATCCGATCGAGATCGAGGCATCTGCAACCCGAACGACATCCAGGCCATGGCACGCCGGTTCCTCCGTGAGGGATACCTCGTCATCCCCGCGGTGATCTCCCGTGACGCGTGCGCGATGTTCAGGGGCGAGGTCGACCGCATCTTCGATGAGGTGCCGTGCACTGCCGAGGATCAGGGCTACGGGGAGTGGCTGCGGGTGAAGCTGTTCCAGTACAGCCGCGAGATCGCGTCGCACATGGACCTCTCGCCCGTCATCGACGTGGTCGAAGCCGTGCTTGGCGCCAACTGCCATCTCATCTCCAACAACGTCGTGCGCAACGATCGCCGCTACGCGATCAGCGAATGGCACGTCGACGAGGAGGTGCTGTTCCCGCTGCCAAACGGCGTCGAGCACGATGAGCGCGTCGAGCTCCCCTGCCTGTCGTTGAATTCGCAATGGTACCTGACGGATGTGGGTCCGGATGATGGGCCTACCCAGGTCGTCCCGTACAGTCACCGTTCCGGGCGGATGCCTCCGCCCACGGATCCGGCCCGCCAACCATCATACGGGAAGCACGGTGCCGTATCCCTCCTCGCGAAAGCGGGAGACGTGGTGCTGCAGCACGCCCAGATCTGGCACCGCGGAGCTCCGGTGCTGAGCGACCGGACCCGCTATATGATGCAATACTCCTACGGGAGACGCTGCTTCTCGCAGCGCTTCCATCCATTCACCGGCTACCGGGTTCCCGAACATGTCCTCGCCGCAGCCACACCCAGGCAGCGGCGTCTGCTCGGATTCCACGAGCGTGGTCCGTGGGGATAGCTCCGGTTCCCCGCGTCCTTCCGGTCCGGGGTGAGGGGGTGCTGCCGGCACATGAGGCGATGCCTGTCGGTGGATTCCACGCCTACAGCAACCGCCTGAGCGTCATGCCCGGCGAGGAGCTGGACCTGAGGATCTCCGGTGCGGGACCGGTCGAGATCGCCATCCTCAAGCACGGCGCATCCTCGGCATCGGGTCGGACCGTGGGCATGCTCGGGACGGTGCAGACGAGCGTCCATCCGATCCATCCCGGCAGCTATGTCCATATCCGCGATGGTCTCGATGCGCTGGACGGCTTCACCATCGAGCTGTGGTTCCGGACTCTGACGGCCGGCCGCGCCAGCGGACTGTTCGGGCAGCGCTGCTGCCAGCTGTGGCTCACGGAAGCCAACGCGCCGGTGCTCTCGCTCGAGACCGCCTGCGGACGCGCCGACGTGTCCGGCACCGAGCTACCGATCAAGGAATGGCATCATCTGGTAGCGCGCGTGGGCCGCGGCGCCGCGTCGATGTCGATCGATGGGGAACGCTGCGGCGTGCCGGGCGCGCTGGCGGCGCCCGTGCTCTGGACCGCAGGCGCCCTCAGGATCGGAGCGCGAGAGAACCACGCCGGCGAGGCCTGCGGCTTCTTCACCGGTGATGTCTGGGCCCCCGCCGTCTATGCGCTCGAACTCGAGGATGCGACCATCCGCGACCGCTTCAGGGACAAGCGCCTGGAGCCCGAGAGCGGATGTCTGAGCCAGTGGCGATTCGATGCGGTTGATGGGATGCCTGGCCGCGACGTCTGCGGCCAGCGTCATGGCCGGCTGATCAACCATCCGACGCGGATGATACCCGGTCCTGGGCGGATCGGGGATGGCGACTGGAGCAGCTACGTGCCGTTCTCCGATCCCCATTTCGGCCACGCGATCAGGTTCATGCCTGACCAGTGCTCCGACGCGCGCTGGCCGGTCGCCTGCACCTGGCCGGTTCCCGCTGATCTGCCCAGCGGACAGTACGCAGCCAAGCTGACGAACGGCGCCGGAGAGAGCCGCATGGTGCACTTCATCGTCAGGCCGCGCGCCCCGCGCTCGAGGATCATGTGCCTGTCCACGACGAGCACGCGCGTGGCGTACAATTTCACCTCCTATGGCGACTCCCGCGTCGACTGCGGCGCCTACCTGAACCATGCGTCGTATCCGATCCTGGGTCACCTCATCGCTTCCCGGCGGCCGGCGAGCGGCACCTCGAACGGTGACGACTGGCTCGCGACGACGGTCGATTTCGAGTTGCCGTTCTACCACTGGCTCGAACGCGAAGGGATCGACGTCGACCTCTATTCGGAATGGGATCTCGAAGCCGATCCCGGGCTGCTCGACCACTACGACGTGCTCGCCTGGGCCGGGCACAGCGAATACTGGACGAGCAACCAGTACCAAGGCCTGCAGCGCTTCGTCGAGCGAGGCGGACACATCCTGGCGATGTCCGGCAATACCGCGTTCTGGAGGGTGAGCGTCGATCCGGTCGACGGGGTGATGGAGTGCCGGAAGCACGAACGCAAGCAGGTCCCCGGCACCAACTGTGATCCGATGCTCGACTGCGCGCACTGGCATCAGATCGATCACCTCCCCGGAACGAACATGCGCTTCGCCGGCTGGCCTGAATGGGGGCTGCTGGGAAGCGTCTCGAGCGGGTATACGGATCCGCCGCTGAAGGGTCCACGCCGTCCTTATGAGGTGGTCGCGCCAGGACACGCCATCTTCCATGGCCCGCGCCGCATCGAGACCTCGGGAGCGTTCGCCCCGGACGCGGCCGGATATGAGACCGACATGACCTGCCGCACCATGATGGCGCGATCGGGGCCACTGCGAGCTCCCGGCCACCCGCCTTGGGATGCCCGCGTTCCCACGGTTCCCGACGAGACCAGCGACGAGGGGCTCACCATCCTGGCACGGGCCAGGATTCCCGATTCGCACCTGATGGACCTGGACAACGCCCTCACGCTGAACGGTGGAGACATGCTGGCGGAGATGACGATCCGCGAACGTCCTGGATCCGGCGACGTCTTCACCGCCGGCAGCGTGCTGTCATCCCACGCCCTGCTCACGGATCGGAATTTCTCCCATTTCATCCGCAACGTCCTCGACCGTTTCCTCAGGACGGATCGCCAGCCCTCGATGCGGACCAGCGGCAAGACCGCAACCGCGGAGTGAACGTCACCGGCAGCGCAGCATCAACTTTACGTTCACCAGTTAATGAGGCCGGTTGCGTCTTTTCGGAATCAGCGAGCGCGCGGAACAAGGTGGCTGGCGTACCACAGCAGGCCAAGGACACGGGAGGGGTCGGCTTCGTGGAGTCGGCGCATAAGGTCGACCGCCGCGGCGTTTCCTGCGGTTGCTCGACGGCGGACACGATACGACCTGATGAGCCGGAGCTGAGCAGCTCCCCTAGGAGTTTTTGCTGTGTAGGACAAGCACCGGTTCACCTCGGCTGTGCACGCGTTACCTTCGGCTCTCGTGTCTGCCCATCGGCTGCTTCCTTTCATCGGCATATTGCTCGCGATGGTGTCGGCATTGGCGGCCGAGGACGGCCTTCAACCACCTCCACCGACCGCAGACGAACTGATGGAACTGTTGCCAGAACGCTGGCGTGCGCCATCCCGCACCGTGGATGTCGATGCGTTGCCCGTCTGGGTGACCGCCTTCGCTGCGTACAGCCGCCTGCGCTACGACTCCGACAACAAACAGGAAAGCGATGCGGTCTCGGCGGCGAGGATCGGCCTCCGGCCCTATCCCGGGAGCGACGATAGCGGCGTGGTGGATGCGTACCTCTCATCCAATGCCGAGGCGCTCGCTCGCTTCGACCAGGGCATCGCGGCAGGAGCTGTCATGTGGCCATGGCCGCCTCCGTCCCGCGATGACGACGCCTCGCATGTCCGCGAGTTCATGCAGATGAAGGTGATGATCGCAAAGCGGGCGATCCGGGATGGAGACGAGAGCACGGCGATGGCGCAGATCAGCGGGGTCGCACGGCTTGGTGCCATGTGCATCGATGCATCGCGTAGCGCGATGCAGTGCCTGGTCGCTGACTCGATCTTGGCCGAGGCAGCAGTGCTCACGCACCTGGCGCTGCCACTCCTGTCCGAGGACGACCTGCGGGCATTGACGAAAATCCTTACGCCCCCGGCAACACTCGGCCCATTCAAAGCGTGGCGATCCGGAATGACCGCATTGACAGCGGATACCGCCAAGATCGCCGCTTCGGATGGAGCAGCGTTTGCGAAGTCGATGCTCATGACGGAGCGGATCGGCACCGTTGTCACCACGATGGCGTTGGCGAAGGATGACGAGTTGGACATGACGGAGCCAGTGGATCCGGTGCTGTTCCAGCGTATCGCGGAACGGAAGACATCCGTCGACGGTCGGCAGATGATGCGTGACATCGCCCGCTGCCTGTCGCTGCTCGATGGAGTCGTCGAGAGCGATTGGCCAGTAGTGAAGCGACGACTGCGCGACGTGGTCGATTACGCGGTGTCTCCAGCCCAGCGCAATGCGATCGATCTGCTCAGCGCCGGAAAGGACCCAGGCGATGATCCGGTGTCGTCGGACATCCTCACTCGTGAGGATGCCGCCACCCTGCTCTGGGAGGCGATGGTCCTTCCGAGTCTGGAGTATCTGGCGCAATCCGCCGTGAGCATCCAGGCGCATCTCGCGCTCGCACGCACCGCCTGCGCCATCGAGCTCCATAAACGATCGCATCATGCGCTTCCGTCGTCTCTCCACGAACTCATCGATGAGGGGCTCCTATCGGACCTCCCGCGCGATCCGTTCGACGGTGGTCTGCTGCGCTGGGATTACGCACGCGGCCGCTTGTGGAGCATAGGCACGGACGGACGCGACGATGGAGGGGTGGGCGACGTCAGCCGGCCGATGAAAAACAAGGATATCATCTGGGCGTTTACGACCGAGGCATCGGTATCGACGCCATGAGATGACTTGAGTCGGGCGGCTCCATCTGGGCCGCAAGCTGCCTCGGCTACCAGTCAACCAACCTGAAATCAGCGTCGGTTTCGTCTCGTCACAGTCCGCAGCATCCCTCCATCGCGCTCGACCTCGGTTTCGCCCTCCGAGGACAAAAACAGATTCAGCGCAGGGGATCCCGTGTGCGCAGCCATCACGTCAGCGATCGACTCGTCCGGCAATGCGAGACCGTTGCCCGTTGCCCGTTGCATGACTTCGGGGGAACGCGGGTGAACGGCGAAACAGGAGAGCACAAGCGGCCATCCGCTCATCGACAGTGTGCTGAACGACATTTATGAATGGCGCGCTCGTGTGGATTCGAACCACAGACCTCTGCCTTCGGAGAACGGAAGCCCCCATAAATCCAAGACTGCCGTTATTGTCTGCTAGCGTAAAAAACCGTATTTTCCTGCCTTATAGGGGGTTGTTAATTGGCGATGATTCCTGTTGCTTAGTGTGCGAATAGTGTGCAGGCTCCTTTTATGGCCAGGAAGTCACCTCTGGGGATCGAGGGCACCGGCCTCTCCTACCGTGATCTAGACGAGCGCGGACGCCCTACTGTGGCGATGGCCCGTGCGCGCGACGAGCGAGGCGCCTGGCAGTGCAAACGCTTCCCGGTGACCTCCTGGCACCGCGACGGCTCTCCGGTGCTCCCAGAGGGCGCCGTTGAGTGGGCGCGGGCTACCCGCAGGACGTTCATCAGGGGCGAAGCGGTCGCCATCGCCGCGACCTTTCAGGATCACGCCGACCTCCTCGCGACGAACCTCGCCGCTGCCGGGGTGTCTGACCAGCGCGCTGCCTTCATTCGCAGCATCGCAAAGGCATTGGAAGCGGAGGGGGTCACCGACATGCGTTCGGATGTCTTCCCTGCCCGTGTGCGGACCTGGATCACTGGTCTCAAGGCCGGCTGGTCGATGCCAGCTGATGCCAAGAACCGCCGAACCTCCTCAACGCCCCTGGCTGCCCCGACCCGGAACAAGGTCCTCACAGCATGCCGGCAGGTGACGGGGTTGGCCGTGAAGAAGCGGCGCCTCGCCTTCGACCCACTCGCCGAGCTTCCTAGATTCCGAGAGGTAACGAGGCAAAAGCCATTGTTCTCGATTGCCGAGCTTCGGCAGATGGTAGGCGATGAGGCTCGAGATCATGCGAACCACGAGCTAGCCGAGCTGACGACAGCCATCACCGCGCGGATGGACGCTGGCGACCTCCGCGTGGCGGCGATCAAGGCCGTTGCCAAGGCGAGGAAGGAACATTGGGCAAGCATATACAACGCCCTCAAGCGGCCAGCGCAGCCGGATCCGTGGTGGCTCGCTTGCTGCCTCCTGGTCTACACCGGATGTCGGGCGGCCGAGGCGATGCACCTTCGCTGGGAGTGGGTGAAATTCACGGAGCGCATCATCACGTTGAAGTTGACCGACGACTACGATTCGAAGACCGACAGCGAGCGTCTGATTCCCCTGGAACCGGAGCTTGCGGCCATCCTTCTGCCGATCAGGCGCGACATCGGCCACATCCTGCCACCAGAAATACGAGCGGGCGGCTCAGGCGTCAAGAAACGAAAAAGCAGTGAGAACGGTAAGGGGGCACAGGATTACACCGCCGCGTTCGGCCGTTTTCTCAATCGCATCAACATGGAGATCGGCGACCGGACTGCGCACTCGCTACGACACTGCTATATCACAATGAAGCTTGCTCGCGCCGACATGAACGTCGAACGACTTCGGAAGGCCGTCGGTCATATGGACTTCAGTACCACGATGGGATACGGCACGCTGTCGCAGATGTTCGAGGCCGAGGTCGACGGATGGCCCGATGCGACGCTCTGGCTCCGTCGAGACCCGTCGCTGCATGCAATCGAACCGAAGAGCGGCCGCACTCACCGCTGACCGACATTCACGCACGAAGGATCTATCATGCACCGGAACTGAAGAGTTGAGATCATTTCAACATGCTCTGTCAATAGATCCGGTGAAACCTTCAATTCAAAACTAAATCATTATGTTCCATGATTAATCATGGTTCCTAACTGCCATGATCAGAATCATTTAGAATCATTTAGGTTGGAGTTTATCGATACGCGTGGAATACGCATCTTCTACGCGAATTCCCTCCACGGCGAAGCTGATCCAGAGAACGTGAAAATTGACGTTACTGTCTGGGAATGCACACCCCATCTCCTTCGGTCAGCGAGCCCTTAGTACCCCTTGCGGAAGCTTACGCACAGCTGGGTATCCCCGTTCGCGCTAGAACTGTCACTCGATGGTGCCGCGACGGCACAGTCCCATGTACGAGAGTCGGCGGACGGTGGTACGTCAGACTGAAGGAACTGCGGGCGGCTGCATTCCGTGAAACGACGGTGAAGCCGTGACCGCCACCGCCGCGGCCAACAAGGATCCTTCGGTCAGCGAGCCCTTAATCCCCCTTGCGGAAGCTTACGCACAGCTAGGTGTCCCCGTTCACGCTGGAACTGTCAGTCGATGGTGCCGCGACGGCACAGTCCCATGTACGAGAGTCGGCGGACGGTGGTACGTCAGACTGAAGGAACTGCGGGCGGCTGCATTCCGTGAAACGACGGTGAAGCCGTGACCGAAAGCGCCCTATCTGCTGAAATTCGCTCTGCTGTGGCTGAAGGGAATGCGCCACTGATCGAGCTTCTAAATCGACTCTTGGGCGAGGCCGCAAAGCCAGCCACAGGGAAGCGGTTGCTCTCGCAAAGTGATATTG
>JACDEN010000017.1:0-5726 GCA_013816415.1 Planctomycetota bacterium | reverse complement strand
GCCAAAATTTATGGAGTCGGCCGCACGCGCAGCGGACAGGATATCGCGGCCGGACGCCTGAAGGTTGTTGAGCGTCGATGCCGAGGTGGCCGAATGGGAAAGTTCGTCGCGGTCGAGGAGGTTGAGCGACTGTATGCAGGTGTGAAGCCATGAACCACGACCGCTTGGCAATGCCTCGCCGCTGGACGCTGGCCGAGCTACAGGCCGCAATTGCACGTCGTGGCTCCTATCTCTTCCGCGGCAGTGAGATCGCCTCACCGCCGACACGCCCGAAGCGGTATGCATGCATCTCTGCGCTGTCCCGATGAGTCCACCGCGCGAACCAGGCGCCGACGTGCTCGTACGTGATGCCGATGGCCACGTCCATCGCGTCAGATGCAACGCCACAATGCGCATAATACGCTCTGGAGTTGAGCCGATGACGACGGACGCCTCTCGAGCACAGGCAGGAGACTTCGTTGTCTGGAACGAGGGCGCCATGGCCGGCGAGGTGGTGCCTCGATGACGCCCCTTGATCGCCTCTCGTGGCTTCGTGCCGTTTCCGCCGATCAGATGGTCACGATTGGCGCTCTTCGGGTAGCTGCGGCGCTCACGGGATGGATCGGCAAGGAGGGGTCCTGCTTCCCATCCGTGAAGACGATCGGCGCCGCCGTCGGGATGCAGGAGCGAGGAACGAGGAAGGTTCTCAGCCAACTCGAGTCCGCGGGTTGGATCACCGTGGCGCGGACGGTTGGGAGGACGAGCAACGTCTACACGCCCAAGTTTTCAACCCGGTCCGGTGGTGCCGGGTCAACGGGGCACGATGGCACCGGGTCAACCCGGTCCGGTGGTGCCGGGTCAACGGGGCACGATGGCACCGGGTCAACCCGGTCCGGTGGTGCCGGGTTGAAGATCGCCAACCCGGCACGGCGCGGTCGCCAACCCGGTACGGGAACGCTTCCAACCCGGTCCCTAGAGTGCCGCCTAACAAGGGAACAGGGGGAACAGGGTCTAGCGGAACGAATTCCGCCAGAAGGAAACGCCCATGGGTCGCCTGATGAAATTTCTGTCGTCGGTCCGACGTTCGCGCTCAAGGACGGCTCGCTCTGGAAGATCACCACCAAGGCTCTGGCGAACCTCGAGGTCGCGTTCGGGAATGTGGACGTCCGGGCAACCCTGAACATCGCGGCCGCCTGGTGTGATGCGAATCCGCTGCGGCGAAAAAAAGCGAATGGCATGGCGCGGTTTCTCCACAACTGGCTGGCCACCGAGAGCAAGAAACACCCCCGGCCAATGCCCGCGACCTATGGCGCTGAGGTGACTCGGTCAATCCTCGACGACATTCCAGAACTCTCCCTCGAGGCCCGTGAGGCGTGCGACCGGGTGAGGTCATCCCTTCCGCGCGATGAGCAGGGCCACCCGCTGCCGGTGTACGCAGGCGACCATGCCTGACCGCGAACGCATCGATTCCATCCGGCGAGACCGGGACGCCTTCGACGCTGCGTTGCTGGCACTTGGCAGCCGCGCCAAGGGGAAATCCGCGTCCTGCCCGTGGCACGACGACCAGGACCCCTCGGCGTCGATCCTGGAGTCAGCGGACGGAGCGTGGCGGTTGCACTGCCACGTTTGCAATCGGAGCGGCGACGTGTTTGACCTCCGCGAGCAGGGGGGCGGCGCGCCGATCGCCGACCAGCTGCGCGCCCTGAACGATGAACCCCGGAGAGATCGCATGTCCGCCCCGACGCCTCCGATGGTGTTCTCCACCCTCACCGAGATCACAGCCTCGCTTGCCGGCATCGGCCGGATTGAGGATCGATTCGAATATACGAACCCGGCCACGCTGGTTGTGGGGCTGGTGGTCTATCGAATTCAGCCAGCAGATGGGAAAAAGACGTTTCGCCAGGCGAGCCCTTGCGCGGGGGGTTGGCGGCTCGAGGCCCCTCCGAAGCCATGGCCCCTGTACAATCGCGCCCGCGTGCTCGCCGCAGGGCGCGTGGTGGTGGTCGAGGGCGAGAAGTGTGTCCATGCCCTCCACTCCCTCGGAATTGTCGCCACCACGTCGCCGTGCGGGGCAGGAAAGGCCGAGCATGCGGACTGGTCGCCGCTTTCCGGGAAGGACGTCATTCTCTGGCCGGACCACGACGATCCGGGAGCCAAGCACATGGCAGATGTGCAACGCATGCTCGATGCGCTTCCGAATCCGCCGCGCCTCTCGATCGTCGATCCGGTCACTCTTGGACTCGCGGCGAAAGGGGATGCCGCCGATTTGATTCTAACATTCGGGGGGGATCGACTGCAGGCCAGCAATGTCGTCAATGAATTCATCGAGGATGCGCGGCCGCTCGGTGCGTCAGGTGACGTAGAGCGCCTCCTCGAGGATGCGATCGCCGGTCGCCGGAAGGTGATCCCGTGGCCCTGGCCGATGCTGACGGCTCTCTCGCGCTCGCTTCTGCCCGGAACGGTGACGGTGCTCTGCGGTGATCCGGGATGCGGAAAATCTTTTTTCCTCCTGGAGGCCGCCGCAGCATGGCACTCGATGGGCGAATCTGTCGCGCTCCTCGAAATGGAGGAGGATCGCGCATATCACCTCCGTCGTGTGCTTGCACAGCAGGCGCACAAAGGCGCCCTTTTCGATGAGGCATGGACAGCCGGCCATCCAGCAGAGGTCCGTGAATTATTCGCTCGCCATCGCTCATTCCTCGACGAATTCGGACGGAAGATTTTCGATTGCCCGAAGGCGATGACGATGGCCGAGGTCGCCACGTGGGTCGAGAATCGCGCTGCCGCAGGCGCGCGTCTGATCATAGTCGACCCACTCACCGCGGCGATAACCGGAGAGAAATCATGGTCTGACGATCACAACTTCATGCTGCGAGCGAAGGACGCGGCAAAGAAATTCGGCGCATCCGTCCTTCTCGCCATTCACCCGAAAAAGGGCAATAAAGGCCGGACTTTAGGGCTGGACGACATCGCCGGCGGAGCGGCATACCAACGCCTCGCGCAGTCGATTCTGTGGCTTGAGTCGCACAGTGTCCCGAAATCCGTAATGATCGACGGGCGTCACGTCGAGGTCAACCGCTCGATCGCCATCCTGAAGGCACGCAACGGCCCAGGCCACGGGGCGCGCATCGGGTTCAGCTTCGAGGGACACGCGCTTCGATTCGCTGAGCGCGGCATCATTGAGCGGTCGCGCGTCACATCGGCTGACAGCGTCCGAAAGCATCACGGCCATTCGCCATGGGACGATGAGGACAAGTTCGATCCAAAGGCACGAGCCGGCGGCGATGAATAGCCAATCACGAAGGAACATTGTGGCACTCAGCCTCCCACAACCAAAAAACCTGCTCTGCGTGCGCATCCTTCTCGCCACCGGTGTGACGGATCGCGTCCATCTCGCCACCGCCTCGGCTATCCTCGATGTCGCGGCCGACCGCGCCGCTGGCGCTGACCTTGACCCGCTCACCGACTGCGACCTCGGAGGGGGATCCGCCGTGTGTTGTCTGGCGTACCGCGACCGTGGCTGACCTCGGGGCGGCTGCTGCCAGGGCGTCGGGCAAGGCGCCGGTTATAGACCCCGCCATGGTCAAGAAGCACCTCCAGGACGAGCACCGTCCCGTCCGTGAGGTTTCCCGACGCATCCATCGGCTGTTGATGCCGACGATCGCGAACATCACCGTGGCGGGCGTCGAGGATGCCCTGGTCGCCCTGGTGTCGGACGGGGACGCCTACGAGGGGACCGGATTCAAAGGCTCCCGGACGGTCGGACTCGCTCCCGCTGTGGTGGTCAAGACGGCCAAGGACAGGGCGGTCGAGGCGTGGCTGGCGACCCCCTCCGCGACGGTCCGGGAGATCGCGGACCTCGTCGGCTGTGGCCACTCCGTAGCAGGCTCGGCGCGATCGCTCGCCATGGCTGTTGATGCCCGTCCGGTAACTGCGGAAAGTTGTCCGGTAACTGCGGCGGATCACCGGACAGACGCAGTTACCGGACAAGGGCAAGGCGGGAAGTCTGTCCGTCCGCTAACCGCGCTCCCTATAGGGGCGCAGAGCGGACGGACGGACAACCAGCCGGTGGATGAGAGCGGGCATGAAGCGTTGTCCGGTGATCGTACGCCGATTGCGGACAAGGAAGACGCCTTCACCCATGGGCAGGTTGAGCCCATTCGGAAGCGGGGCCGGCTGTGAGCCCGTTCGCCCTCATCGACACCGCCTCGGCTATCAGTTCGAGCGTTGCCGATTACGTCATCGCTCCTGATCATCGTCGCCTTGCCATCGAACTCGTCTGAGCCATGCGCGCAGCAGCCGCCGCAGATCGCCAGGCCGATGGATACACGATCGTCGATCTCTGGACACGTCCGCGATTCCTGGTGCGTGTCCGTGTTGGCAAGCGCCGATACCGCACGCGATCATTTACGACGCAAACGGAGGCAGAGGAATGGGGCGCAAGCGTTTCTAGTTATGTCGCACATGTCGCATGTCGGTGCTTCCAACCGGAAAGTTTTGCACGGGATCACCTGCCACGCTATGTTCGCCAGGAGGACAAAATGCAGCTTCCAATTGGGGTCATCTCCGACGCTCTCGGAATTTCACGCGCCTCCGGTAGTCGGCTGATTCGGCAGGGGATCATAGCCGCTCACCGCGTACCTGGTCTCCGCTCCAATTGGAGAGTGAATCCCGCCGAAGCCGCGCGATTCCTGCTCGCTGCCGGCATAGATCCTCGGCCGGTCCTGCTCGCTGCCGGCATCGATCCGGCCGCATTCGTCGCACCTGGCCATCCAGGGCAGTCGATCGAGCCAATGGCATGAACCGTGCCTCGCTCGCGCTCCACGAGGCCAGCCACGCCATCGTCGCCGTCGTCGTCGGAATCGACATCGAGAGCGCATGGATCACTGTCGCGGGTGACGGTGGCTGCCAGGCGCGTGGCTCGAGCTTCGATCGATCCACATCACTTAAATGGGCGAAATATTTTGTCGCCGGCGCCGTGATCGACCATGCCACCTCGCGAACGGCGATCGATTGGGCTCGGGAGGAATTAGTTGGAGACGTAGCGCGCCTCTGCCAGCATTGCCGAGACTCGGACATTGCTCCGGCCATCGCGGTCGCGCGAGAGATCCTTACCGCGAATTTCCCTGCCGTGCGCCTGATCGCCACCCAGTTGGCGGCCTTCGGCGAGGTATCTGGTTCAGAGGTCGCGCGCGTACAGGCGGCCTGCCGTCTGATGGCCCGTCCGTACGGCTCTCCCCGGTCCCTCGCCGCCCAGATCCAGGGCTGGCTCCAACACTCAACCCTTGCCAACCACAACTAGGACACCACCCGTGAGACTCGCCGAATCGATCCGAAATCTATTCTCTTCACGCCACGCAGTCGCCATGAAGGACTTGGCAGCGATCGCTCGGACAGAGGCCGCCGGGAAGTCGATCGACCCCGCGACCATCGAACGTCTGGTCGATTCCGGTATCGATGCCGACCGAGCCGAGGCACTCGTCGCTGTGTGCGTCCAGGCGGAGAAGTTCCGGAAGGCATCCGAGGCGGAATCGGCACTCGAGCAGGCGGCAATCAAGGCGGAATCGGTCGTGGCAAAGGCGGATGCCCACGCGACCGCGCAGTACTTCGCGAACCGCGACGCTTCCAGGGCGGCCCACTACGATGCCATGATGGCGCGCGCGCAGCTGGACACGGCCGTCCGCGCCAAGCGCGAATTGGCTCTTCTGCGTTGGAACCACCCAGAACTCTTCGGGCCCCGCCCCACC
>JACDEN010000307.1 GCA_013816415.1 Planctomycetota bacterium | reverse complement strand
ATGTGCTGGCCGAATTCGGGCTCGCCGACCGCGCTGAAGAACTCGCGACCCTCGCCGCATCCGTCGCCAAAAAGGCCGCGCTCGCATTCGCGACCCCCGACCAGCCGCGCTTCGTCGCCGGCGCGATCGGCCCGGGCACCAAGCTGATATCGCTCGGCCACATCGACTGGCCAAGCATGCTCGCGAGCTACGTGGTCGCGTGCCGCGGGCTGATCGCCGGCGGCTCCGACCTGATCCTGATCGAGACCTGCCAGGATATCCTGCAGACCAAATGCGCTGTGCTGGCCGCGCGCCAGGCGATGCGCGAGCTCGGTCGCGAAATACCGATCCAATGCCAGGTCACGGTCGAGACCACCGGCAGCATGCTCGCCGGCACCGACATCGCCGGAGCGCTCACTGCGCTCGAGGCGCTGCCGATCGACGTCATCGGGATGAACTGCGCCACCGGCCCAGACCTGATGGACACCAACATCCGCTACCTCGGCGAGAACGCCACGCGCTGGGTGTCGTGCCTGCCCAACGCCGGCCTGCCGCGCAACGAGGGCGGGCGCGCGGTGTTCGATCTCACGCCCGAGGAGCTGGTGCGCTGGCACCGGAAGTTCGTCAAGGACTACGGCGTCAACGCCGTCGGAGGCTGCTGCGGCACCGGCCCCGAGCACATCCGCGCGATCGCCCAGGCGCTCTCTGGCGCCACCGCCGGACGACCGCGCGCCGATCGCCTGATTCCATCGCTGTCCAGCCTCTACTCCAGCACCCCTCTCAAGCAGGACGTCGGCATCCTGATCGTCGGTGAACGCACCAACGCCACCGGCTCGAAGGCCTTCCGCGAGCTGCTCTTCAAGGACGACTGGGACGGCATGGTCGCAATCGCGCAGGAGCAGGTCGCCGAGGGCGCGCACGTGCTCGACGTGTCGGTGGCCTGGACCGGACGCGATGAACGCCGCGACATGCGCGAGGTGATGAAGCGCTTCGCCACCGCGGTGAACATCCCGATCATGGTCGACTCGACGCAGGTGGACGTCGTCGAGGAGGCGCTGCAGCACCTCGGAGGCCGCGGAATCATCAACTCGGTGAATCTCGAGGACGGCGAAGGCAAGCTCGATCAGGTGTGCCAGCTCGCCAAGCGCTACGGCGCCGCGCTGGTCGCACTCACCATCGACGAGGACAAGGACGCGTCGATGGCGAAGACGGTCGAGCGCAAGGTCGAGATCGCCTGTCGGATGTACGACCTGATCACCAAGCGGCACGGCCTGCCGGGCAGTGGCATCCTCTTCGATCTGCTCACCTTCCCGATCACCCAGGGCGACGAGGACACGCGCAAGCTCGGCCTGTGGACGCTCGAAGGCATCGAGGCGGTGAAACGGCGGCTGCCCGACGTGGGCTTCATCCTCGGCCTCTCCAACGTCTCGTTCGGCATCAAACCGCATGCGCGCCAGGTGCTCAATTCCGTCTACCTCGACGAAGCGGTGACCCGCGGTCTGACCTCGGCCATCCTCAACGCCGCGAAGATCAAGCCGGTCAATCAGATCCCCGAGGCCGAGGTCACGATGAGCCGCGACCTCATCTACGATCGCCGGACGATCGCCGCTTCGGGCGAGGTCACCTACGACCCGCTGTTCGCCTTCGTCGACCATTTCACCAAGAATGTTCAGAGCCAGGCGCAGTCGGCCGACGCCGAGCTGGCGATGCCGATCGAGGAGCGTCTGAAGCGGCGCATCGTCGACGGCAAGAAGATCGGGGTCGAGAAGCACCTCGACGAGGCGCGAGCCCGCTACACGCCGATCCAGATCATCAACGAGATCCTGCTCGACGGCATGAAGGTGGTCGGCGAGCTCTTCGGCTCGGGCAAGATGCAGCTGCCGTTCGTCCTGCAGTCGGCCGAGTGCATGAAGACCTGCGTCCGCCACCTCGAGCAGTTCATGGACCGGATCGAGGGCGCCCAGAAGGGCACCATGGTGCTCGGCACGGTGAAAGGCGATGTCCACGACATCGGCAAGAACCTGGTCGACATCATCCTGTCGAACAACGGCTACAAGGTGATCAACCTCGGCATCAAGCAGCCGGTCGACGCCTTCCTCGCCGCGGCGGAGAGCCACAAGCCCGATGCGATCGGCATGTCGGGGCTCTTGGTGAAATCCACGGTGGTGATGAAGGAGAACCTCGAGCACATGGCCGCGCGCGGGATCGGCACCACCGTCATCCTCGGTGGCGCGGCGCTCAACCGCGCGTACGTCGAGGTCGATCTGCGCACAACCTACCAGGCTGGCACGCGCACCCATCAGCAGGCGCAAGTGCACTATGCCGCCGACGCGTTCGACGGCCTGCAATTGATGGACGAGCTGTGCAAGCAGATCCCCGAGAGCCAGTTTCGTCTCACCATCAAGAAGGCGGCGACGCGCGCGGTCAGGACGGCGCACGAGATCCTCGAAGAGAAGCTGGCCAAAGGCACGGCGTTCGTGCCGTCGGGCATCGGCCCGGCGCCGCGCATCCCGCGTCCCCCCTTCTGGGGCCGGAAATTGATCGGGCCGGAGGAGCTCGACGTCGCGACCATCTGCCGCTACATCAACACGAACGCACTTTTTCGCGGCCAATGGGGTTTCCGCCAGGGGCAGGAGCTGACCCAGGAGCAGTGGCGCGAGCTGGTCGATCGCGAAGCCGTGCCGGTGCTCGCGCGCCTGATCGAGTCGGTGTCGCGCGAGAAGACCCTCGAGCCGCGCGTCGCCTACGCCTACCTGCCGTGCGCGTCGGACAGCAACGACCTCATCGTCTTCGACCCTGAGAGCGGCGCCGAAAGTTTCCGCCTGAACCTTCCCCGCCAAATGGAGCCGGACAGCCGCCACCTGTGCATCAGCGATTTCTTCCGACCACGCGGCGCCGATGCGATCGGTGATGAGCGGTCGTTCATCCCGGCCGCCGCCTGGTCATCGGGCGCGCGCGACGTGCTCGCCGTGCACTGCGTGACCATGGGCGCGATCGCGAGCGAGACCTGCCAGCGCCTGTTCAAGGCCGACAATTACCAGGAATACCTGTATTTCTACGGCTTATCGGTCGAGTGCGCCGAAGCCCTGGCCGAGTACTGGCACAAGCGCATCCGCCAGCAGCTGAACATCGCGCAGGACGACGCCCTCGAGATGAAGGACCTGTTCACGCAAGGCTACCAGGGCAGCCGCTTCTCGTTCGGCTATCCCGCGTGCCCCCGCCTCGAGGACCAGCGCCACCTGCAGGACGTGCTGAGGTGGCAGGACATCGGCATCGAACTCTCGGAAGAGTTCCAGATCCACCCCGAGCAGAGCACCAGCGCAATCATCGTCCACCATCCGGACGCCAAATACTTCAACCTTTGAATCGACATCATTCACTAAAATCGCTCGCGAGTGTAATCGCTCCCGCGGGTCCAATCGAGAATTGCGAGGACCGTTATCGGCGGTGAGGCCAAGGCGGCAACGACGACGGATGGCAGCGCCATCCTAGGAGGCGCCAACGCCGGCATCGCCGTCGAGAACGGCCGCAGCTAACCAATATCCATCATCTGGTCCAACCTCAGCTGCTTCAACTGCGTCTGGACCTGGGCTTTCGTCCGTCGCAGCACCACGCGTGCGGGCTTGGATGATTGCGCGAGCTGGAGCAGCCAGGCGACGAGCATCGAATTGACCTGGTCCACGGCGCCGAAATCGAGGGTCACCTTGTCCGCGGTCAAGCCGCGCAACCAGCGGTGGCTGCCCTGGTCATCGAGGAGCTTGCTCTGGGCGATGGTGCGATCGACGGTGATAAGGACCCCGTTGTCGTCGAGACCGATCGTGAAGGGCAGATCCTGGATGATCGATTGCGCTGGTTTCTCGACCTGGAAGCGGGTGCACAGCGCGAGGGCTTCGAGGGCGCTGCAGACATCGGGCGCGACGTTCACCAGGGTGACCTGGGTCGACGAGGGAACCCGGAGCGCCTCCCGGAGGAATGCGGTTGGCAGTTTGGACAGCGTGGCGCAATCGATGCGGACGCGGCCGCCCTGGGCCAGCTGCCTGATCAGATCCGCTGTGTTCGGGTCGCTCACAGACCGGCTACCAGGGGTTTCGCTTCGTCATCATCGGTTCCTAGGTAGCGAGCGCCGCGAGCGCCTCAAGTTGTTTCCCTTGGACCCCGCTGGCGGTTGGTCAAGCGCTTTGCGCTGAAGGAGATGGAAGTACCTGCGGCAGAAGCGGTGAGCCTCGTCCCGGACGTACATCAGGAGCTTCAATCCCTGGTCGCGGCGGCTGACCACCACCTCGGCGCCATCCGCGCGGATGATGGTCTCCTCGCGTTTCGCCAATCCGATGATGCAGGGCAGCAGCACGCCCGCCTCCTCGAGCGCTTCCACCGCCATCCGCACCTGGCCGTGTCCGCCGTCGATCAGCACCAGGTCGGGCAGCGGCGTGCCTTCGTCGATCAGGCGTCGATACCGCCGGCCGACCACCTCGCGCATCGCGGCGAAGTCGTTGTTTCCCGGATCGTTGTCGCCGTCCGGTCCGCGGACGCGGAAGCGGCGGTAGCCATCCTTGTTCGGGACGCCGCCGGTGAACTGCACCAGGCTCGCGACCACGTGGTCGCCGCCGAGATGCGCGATGTCGAAC
>JACDEN010000306.1 GCA_013816415.1 Planctomycetota bacterium | reverse complement strand
CGGCGGCATCGGTCGCGGACATGGTCGCGTAGATGTACGGGTCGAGCCGATTCGCCGGGATCGGCGCCTCGGTGATGCCGCCGGGCAGCACCACGCCGACCGCGAGATGATCTCCGCCGGTGCCCTCCTTGTGGCGGGCCTCGATGTAGGAGCGGCTTCCCGCGGCGAGCGTGATGACCGCCGAGGTCTGGCTCGCCTCCTTCGTCCATTCGCGTGGACTGGTAGAGCCCGCCACGTACGCAATGCGGCTGATGCCCGCGGTGGAGGCGTTGCTGGAGAGGTACAGGTCGCTGGCGTCGTCGGACGCGATCTGAAATGTGTACGAACCGGTCACCGGAGCGATGAACCAGCCGCGCATCAGCGAGCCATAATTGTCGGCGCGATCGGTCGGCGCTTCGAAGAGACTCTCGATCGAGCCGCCGGTCGGCGCATTGGGATATGCGCCTGCGCTGGTCAGGCTGGCGACCGTGTTTCCGGCGATGCCGTCGAACCACTCGCGCAGGATGCCGGTGCCGGGGCCGGCAGCGATCGGGCATCGCACCTGGAAGGTTCCGAGCGTTCCCGCGGCGACGGAATTACCGGCGGTGTCCTGGACCGCCGAACCGAGCATCGAGACGGTGTAGGTTCCATTGTCGAGCACGTCCCACGCACCGCCGGGAGCGTTGAAGCGGTAGGTCGCGACGCGCGGTGTACCGTTGGTCGACTGGTCGATCGACACGAGAGTCGCGGTGGCGGAGAATCCCGCCGGGCCGGTGATGCGCACGTCGGAGCCGTCGATCGTCGACACCGCGATCGCGACGTTGTCGGCGTAGCTCACGCTGAACGAGTAGGTGGTGCCGCCGGCAGCGGTGACGTCGGAGACGCTCGCGGTCGCGGTGGGAGCCACGCCGTCGCTGGTGGAGGGCGGACAGCTCCCGCTGAGGAACCACTGGCCGATGCTGGCATACGCGGTGTAGCCGCTCGGCGGATTGGCGAGCGGTGTGCCATCGGCGGCGCCAGAGACCCGCAGGTAATAGGTGCCATCGGCGACGGTGGTGTTGATGCTGCCGATAACTCCTCCGGCCACATCGCTGGTCGCGATGACCGCGCCACTGGAATTGGCGAGCGTCAGCTTCACATCGAGGTTGTTGCCGGCGGTGTTCACCGCGCTCTGCCACGGAGACACGGTCAGATTTACCGTACCGGCTCCAGCGTCGAACGAGATCACGTCGACATCGCTGGAGGTCGCGATGACGCCCGTGGCCGACAGCGAGGTGCCGGTGATCCTGGTCGCCGCGGCATCGGTGTTGCCGAAATCATCGACACGGAAGGTGAGCTTGCCGCTGATGATGCTGAGATCGTCCTCGGTCAGATTGGCGTCGAAATATTCGCCTTTCGACCACTGGCTCATGTCGTGGTTGTAGGCGGCGCCCATGATCGGACCCCACGAGGTCGGGCCGGATCCATGACCGGTGTAGTAGGCTGCGCCCGAAAGAGTGCCGTCATGGTTCAGGCCCATGTTGTGCCCCATCTCGTGCGAGCACACCTCGGCGATGTAGTCATCGCGCGCGGGCTGGACATCGAAGTAGACGAGCGCCGGCGAATTGTAGCGGTAGCTGCTTGATCCGAAGACGTTGATGGCCGCAACTCCCGCTGAACCCGGATACGGCATGCCCGCGCCATTCGAGTCGGTCGCCCGGGTGATGAGCACGTGTCCGGTCCTGATGTCCATCGCGCTCTCGACCGCGGGGTCGGTGGTGACGTCGACGTTGAAGGGCGCGTAGTCTTCTGACACCCGCTGCCAGATGCGCTGGATCAGGAGCTGCTCGGCGTCGCTGAAGGTGGTCGGATCGGAGTCGATATCGAGCGGCGGACAGACATAGGTCGCCGGGGCCGGCGACACGTTCCACCGCGTGCCGGTCACGTTCGCGCCATTGAAGTCGAGAAAGATGCGATTCGCCGAGCCGGGCCGGCTATGGTAGCTCGGCTGGTTGCTGATGGGAACGCTCGCCGCGCCAACCAGCGGCGCGGTCGAGGCTGGTGTCGCCGCGCCAGCCGGTGCCAACAGGTCGCACGCGAACAGGATGCCGCCTTCGGAGTCCGCGTGCAGCGCCTGGCAGTCGAGGTCGTGGAAACGGTGACCGGCGAGCCAGGCCATCGCCATCGCCTGCGCCTGCGGCCGCAGCCGCGTCAGCTCGTTCTTGAAATGGCCGTCGGGCAGCTCGTCGATCCGCACTGCCCGCCCACCACCATGCTCGGCAGCCGACATGGCACCCACCAGCGCGAGCAGCAGCATCGCAACTGGATATGGAGCACGCATGTCTGGACCCTTCTCAGGCTCGAGCCTCAGTCAGTGAACTACGTCACAGGTTACAAAAACCGCTGGAAATGCCGTCCTCAGCATGCGCTACGACCCGGCCAGCCACCCCTCGCGATTCACACACGATGACGCAACCGCAGTAGCCAGAACCCTGCCGCCCTCTTGCCGGCTCGAATCAGCGAACGTCCCCACGCGCTACATGACCCGATCCCCCACCGACCGCCGAGCCCTGGTTGCGTGATAAAATGGGCGAAGTTCATCACGCAACATTTTGGTCGGTACCGCCAAAATGAATGGAGACAAAGGTCGCGGGGGCCAGGGGGCAAAGCCCCCAAAATCCAAACCGACCGCCAAGCCCTGGTTGCGGGATAAAATGGGCGAAGCCCATCCCGCAACTTTTTCGCCGGCACGGCGAAAAAGAAGGGCGACAAAGGTCGCGGGGGTTTGGGGGCGAAGCCCCCGACTATCAGCCCGTCTGCTTGCCGAGCTCCTCGATGATCTTGATCAGCGGCATGAACAACGCGATGACGATGAAGCCGACCGCGCCGCCCATGAACACGATCAGGGCCGGTTCGAGCAGGGCCATCATCGCCGCCACCGCCGAGTCGACCTCCTCGTCGTAGGTGTCGGCGATCTTGATCAGCATCTTGTCGAGCTCGCCGGTCTCTTCACCGACCTTGATCATGTTCACGACGATGTCATCGAACACGCCTGATCGCCGCAGCGGCTCGTTGATGGTCTCACCCTCCTTCACCGATTCGCGCACGTCCGCGATGGCGTTGCGCACCACGATGTTCGGCGTCGCCGACTTGGTGATCTCGAGCGCGTCGAGGAAGCCCACGCCCGAGGTGACCAGCGTGCCGAGCGTGCGGGTGAAGCGCGCGACCGAGCTCTTCTTGATGATGCCGCCAAGCACCGGCAGGCGCAGCAGGATGCGGTCGACGATGTTGCCGCCCTTCTCGGTCTGGCGGAAGACCTTCACGAAGATGATGAAGCCGACGAGCGCGATGAGCAGGGCCCACCACCAGTTCGACATGAAGCGGCTGAAGCCGATGAGGAACAGCGTCAGGTCAGGCAGGGTGATGCCCAATTCCTTGAAGATCTGCTCGAACTTCGGCACGATGAACACCATGATGAAGGTCAGGATGCTGCTCGCGATCGTCAGAACCGCGATCGGATAGATCAGGGCGCCGACCACCTTCTTCTTCAGGCGCTGTGACTTCTCGCGGAATTCGGCGAGGCGCCGCAGGATGACGTCGAGCGCGCCGGCGGTCTCACCGGCCTTGACCAGGTTGGTGTACAGGCGGTCCCATATCTTCGGGAAGCGGCTCATCGCTTCGGACAGCATGGTACCGCTCTGGACCTCGTCGGTGACTTTGCCGAGCGATGCCTTGAACAGGCCAGGACGCTGCATGTTGGTGAGGATCTGCAGGCTCTGCACGATCGGCAGACCGGCGTCCTGGAGGGTGGAGAGCTGGCGAGTGAACAACGTCACCACCGCGGGCTTGATGCCGCCGCCGAAGGAGAACGTGAATCCCTTCTTCTCGCCCGGACGGGCCCCCACCTTGCCGCTCTTGCCCTTGGATTCCTTGACCTCGATCGGCAGGTATCCGAGCCGCTTGATCGCGGCGATCGCCTCCATCTGGTTCGGCGCGTCGACCGAATCGGAAATCTCCTTGTTGGAGCGCTTATCGTGGGCTTTGAAGGCGAACGTGGGCATTGGCTGCTCCGGGGATCAGGGCGTCTGGCGGCGGCATCGACCGTGCACCGCGTTCAACGAGGTGGTGCCGTCAGTCATCGATGGCCAGGGTCTCGCGGACCACTTCCTCGATGGTGGTGAGGCCGGCGAAGATCTTCTGGATGCCCGAGTCGCGCAGCGTGCGCATGCCGGCGCGCTGCGCGCCGAGGCGGATCTGGGTGGCCGAGGCCTTGGTCAGGATCATCTCGCGGATGCCGTCGTCGATGTCCATCATCTCGAACAGCGCGGTGCGGCCGCGGTAGCCGGTGTTCTTGCAGTTCTCGCAGCCCTTGCCGTAGTAGAAGCGCTGGTGCTGGATGTCGCGGCGCTTGATCTGCAGCTGCAGCAGCTCGTCTTCGGTCGGTTCGTACGGGGCCTTGCACTTGACGCAGATCGTGCGCACCAGGCGCTGGGCGCAGATCGTCTCGAGGGTGGCGGAGAGCAGGAAGGGCTCGACCCCCATGTCGATCAGGCGCGTGACCGCGGTCGGCGCGTCGTTGGTGTGCAGGGTGGTGAAAACCAGATGACCGGTCAGCGACGCCTGGATGGCGATCTGCGCGGTCTCGCGGT
>JACDEN010000305.1 GCA_013816415.1 Planctomycetota bacterium | reverse complement strand
CCGGAAAGCCACGCGCCGCCGGCGACGCACAGCGCGACCGCGAACTGCGCGCGCGGGCCGAGCCAGCGATCGCCCCACACCAGCGCGCCGAGGAACGCGCTCTCGAGGAAGAACGCGAACATGCCCTCCATCGCCAGGGTCTGGCCGATGACACCGCCGGAATACGCCGAGAACCCCGCCCAGTTGGTCCCGAACTGGAATTCCATCGGGATGCCGGTGACCACGCCGACCACGAAATTGATGGCGAAGATGATCGACCAGAAGCGCGCGGCGGTGACGTAGCGCTCGCCGCCGCCGCGCATCGCCTTCCATTTCCACGCCGCGATCAGCGGCGCCAGCCCCATGGTCAGCTGCGGGAACAGGTAGTGGTAGGTGATGGTGAAGCCGAACTGCAGCCGGCTCCAGAAGACGACGTCATCCATGGGCACGCACCATCATGGTGATGTCATAGGAGGAGGTCCGGCTTTAGCTTCAGCTATCGCTAACGCTATCGCCACCGCTGCCACTTCGGCTTCAGCTTCGGCTTCGAAGTCGTGGTCCTCCCGTTGCCGCGCGTGCTCCGCTTCTCCGTGGAACACCGTCTTTCGCGTCCTAGCGCCCGCGACCTGCTCGAAGCACCAAAGCCCGCCCGCCGATGGCCGCCATTCCCTGATGCGGGAAGCCTCCGATGCTGACGTGGCATGACCACGGAATCCCGGACCGCCGAACGTAAGGAAACGCCGGGCCACGCCGACGACGCCGAGCGAGCCCGACGCGCGGCGCACCTGCGCGCATTGGACCGTCATATCATCGCGGAAGGCAACGCCGCGCTGATGCGCGGCGCCCGCGTGGCCGCCATCTTCGGTGTCGCGAGCGGCGCCGCCGTGTTCCTGCTGACCGCCGTCGGCGCATTGCATGGCGTCGAGTTCCCCGGCGCAGCAGCCTTCCTCTGCGGCGGCTACGCGTTCTTCGTGTACGCCCTGGCGAGACGCGGGCTGATCCACGGCTGGGTGCGCTACGCCGTGATGATGCTCTTCGCGTCGCTGCCCACCGGCGTCTTCGCGGCCGCCGCGATCGTGCTGCCGGGGGGCGCGGCGACGTACATCACCGGACCGTATTCGTTCCTCTATTTCCTCATCCTGGTGGTCACCGGGTTCTTCTTCGACTTCAAGCTCACCATGGCCGCGACCGTGGCCGCGGTGGCGGGATACGGCCTGATGGTCGGACTGTCCCTGGAGACGCTGCGGACGATCAGCACCGGCGATGCGATCCTCACGCAGGATCTATCCGCGCCGGCGATCTACGTGCTGCGCGCCGCCGTGCTGTTCGGGACCGGCGCCGCGGTGGGCGCGCTTTCGGGCGTCGCGAAGCGCCTGATCCTGCGGGCATTGGCCGAGGAGCAGGAGAAGCACGCGATCAGCCGCCTGTTCGGCCAGTACGTGAGCGATGAGATCAAGGACAAGATCCTGCGCGAAGGCCATCTGCTGCGCGGCGAGACCAAGCAGGTCGCGATCCTGTTCTCGGACATCCGCGGCTTCACCTCACTGAGCGAAGGACGCACACCCGAAGCGATGGTCGCGACGCTCAACGGCTATTTCGACCACATGGTCGAAGCGGTGCAGGAGAACGGCGGCGTCGTCGACAAGTTCATCGGCGACGCGATCATGGCGGTGTTCGGCGGCGTCATCGACCTCGAGAATCCCTGCGAGGCAGCGCTGCGCACCGCGCTCGCGATGCGCCTCCGCCTCGAGGTCTTCAACCGGCAGCAGCGGCTGGCCGGCGGCGACGCCCTCGAGATCGGCATCGGCATCCACTTCGGCGAGGTCCTCCAGGGCAATCTCGGCAGCCGCGACCGCAAGGAGTTCACCGTGATCGGCGACGCGGTGAACGTCGCCTCGCGCCTCGAGTCCGCGACCAAGGGCACCGCATTCCCGGTGCTGATCACCCGCGCGGTCCACGATCGCCTGGAGCCTGCGAGCCGCGCGCAATGCCACGCCCTCGAGGATATCACCGTGAAGGGCAAGGCCGCCACCCTCGCCATCTTCGGCGTCGGCGCGACCGCTCCTGCCTGATCCCTCGCGCGGATCGATTCGGTTCGCCGTGGCTTCCGCTTTGGCTTTGGCTTCAGCTTCAGCTTCAGCTTCAGCTTCCAGGCAGTGGGCATCCCCGAGCCGCGCCAGCTCCTATTTTCCCGCACAAAAACCATGTCCGCGCCGTCCGTGCCCGCGATAGCCGATAGCCTTTCTCTCTGCGCATGGATCGAAGTCAGGAGCTGACAGCGGACATCCCCTGCAGCCGCTGGGCGA
The DNA here is from genome assembly GCA_013816415.1 of Planctomycetota bacterium. Lineage (GTDB taxonomy): Bacteria > Planctomycetota > UBA11346 > UBA11346 > UBA11346 > JACCZE01. Next base: position 2,328 of record JACDEN010000305.1, on the reverse strand, counting down.
TCTTCGCCGCCGGCAGCACGAAATCGATGCATCCCGTTGCCCGCGCGCTCTGCGGCATCTCGCCGACGGTCGCCGTCGAATCCTGCGCGAACGTCGTCCCGCCCTTCGCCTTGATGTGCCTGCACCCTTCCGCCCCATCCCCGTCGTACCCCGACACGATGACCGCGATCGCGCGCGGCCCCATCGCCGCCGCCAGCGAGGTGAGGAAGATGTCGACCTGCTTGTTCATGGTGCGCGGGGAGTCGAGGTTGAAGGCGTCGTCCTGCATGCGCAGATCGGTGTTCGCTGGAATCACGTAGACGTGATCAGGCAGGATCGGCATCGCCGCCGCGGCGACCTGGACCGTCATCTTCGTGTGGTGCAACAGGATGTCGGCCAGCAGGCTGTGGGCGCTGGAGGGCAGGATGTGCGAGATGATGACGAAGGCCATTCCCGTGTCGCAGGGCATCGCGTCGAAGAGCGCGAGATAGGCGGCCAGGCCTCCGGCGGAACCGCCGATGCCGACGACGAAACACGGACGCACGGCGCGCATGGCCCTATGCCCTGCCCACGGATCGGTTGCCCGTCGCCCTCACCGGTGGGCGCACGGCCTTCCTGGTCGCATCGGCCTCCATCGGGGTCAATGCCAGTCCATCGTCGGTCATCACCAGCTTGTGGATGTCGCTGGAATGGCTCATGCCCCGCGATTTGACGATGTAGAGGCCGCGGATGCGCCGCCGGCTGTCAGGCTCCTCGATCTCGCGGACGACGATCCAGGTGTCGATCAGCGACGACACGCCGATCTCGCCGCTGGTGTCGTTCTGGGCGGTCGAGGGGACCAGGCTGGTGAAGAACGCGGTGATGCCGCGCGACTTCAGCAGATCGATCGTGCGCGTCACCATCGATTCGATCTCGCGCGGCTTGCCCTCGGCGACGAGGCTGGACAGCGGATCGATGACCACCGACCTCGGCTTGAACTCCTCGATGACCTGGTAGAGGTCATACAGGTGCTTCTCCAAGCCGAAGAGCGACGGCCTGGTCGATACGATCTTCAGCAGGCCCTTCTTCACGAACGGCTTCAGGTCGAAGCCGATCGAGCTCATGTTCTGCATCAGCTGCCCGGGCGATTCCTCGTAGGACAGGAACAGGCAGCGTTCTCCGCTCATGCAGCGCGCGACCGCGAAGGCGGTGGCGAGGCTGGACTTGCCGGTTCCCGCGGTGCCCGAGGCGAGGATCGAGCTGCCCTTGGTGTAGCCCTTGGATCCGCCGAACATCTTATCGAGCGAGCGGATCCCGGTCGAGACGCGGCGGTCGGTGCCCGGCCGGTCGAGCGCGGCGGAGGTGACGGGGATGACCGACAGTCCGTTGCGGTCGATGATGAACGGATACTCGTTGGTGCCGTGGTTCGAGCCGCGGTACTTGATGATGCGGACGCGGCGGATGGACACCTGTTCGCTGACCCGGTTGTCGAGGAAGATCAGACAGTCCGAGATGTACTCCTCGAGGCCGTGGCGGCTGTAGGCGCCCTGCCCCGGTTCGCAGGTGACGATCGCGGTGACGCCCTTGTCCTTGAACCAGCAGAAGAGCCGTTTGATCTCGAGGCGCAGGAGGCCTTCGTCGGCGATCCCCGCAAACAGCGATTCGATCGAATCCAGGACCACGCGCTTGGCGCCGATGGCATCGATGGATTTTTCCAGGCGGATGAGGATGCCCTCGAGATTGAAGTCGCTCTTGGTGATGTCCGTGCGCTTGAGCAGGACATGCTCGACCACGATCTTCCGCTTCGCGACCAGCCGATGGAGGTCCATGTCGAGGGACGACACATCCTTGAAGAGCTCGTCGGTGGTCTCCTCGAACGACATGAAGATGCCCGGCTCGCGATGCAGGGTCGCGCCCTTGACCAGGAAATCGATCCCCCACAGCGTCTTCCCCGACCCCGCGCCGCCGCACACCAGCGTCGCCCGGTTCCGCGGCAGCCCCCCCTCGGCGATCTGATCGAACCCCTTGATGCCGGTCGGGCATTTCTGGGCGAGGTCGCACGGTTGGATTTTTCGTCGGGTGCGGGCAGTCGGCATGCAGCGATGATCGTCCGCGGCATTCCGTCACGCGGACAATTCCGTCCAGGTTAGACGGGCTTCGTCGTCTTTTTCGACTCGCTTCACGCGTCGCAATGGCTTTGGCTTCCGCTTCAGCCTCAGCCTCGAGTCGGTGGCTGCCCCATCGCCGCGCGACCACGCCCTGCGCACCGGAAAGCAACCTCCGCGCCCTCGTCCACGCGGCACTTATGGATGTCTCGAAGCTGGGACTGCAGCTTCGGCCTCAGCTGCACCTCAACGCCCAGTCCGCACC
>JACDEN010000304.1 GCA_013816415.1 Planctomycetota bacterium | reverse complement strand
TCCTTGAACACCGCGTTGCCGCTGGTGTGGTCCCAGTGGTAGTGGGTGTTGATCGCGTAGAGGATCGGCTTGGCGAATTGCCGCTCGACCGCGGTCCGCAGCCGCCGCGCCAGCGCATGGTTGACCTGGGTGTCGACGATCGCCAGTCCGCGGTCGCCGACGAACACCGCCGAATTGACGATGTTGCGCCAGATCCACACGCGGTCGGTGACGCGTTCGAGGCTCCCGTACGACCGCGGCGCGAACGGATTCTCCGGCTTGGCCGAGGGGGTCATGGCAGGAGTTTCGCGCTGGCGGCCGAAGCGCCACCGACGTCTCATGGGATCCCAGGGGCCACCTGCGGTGGCTATTTTCCCTGGGCCCCCATGAGACTGACTATTTCAGAAGGGGGCTGCAGCCCCCTTCGACCCCCGCCAGACTCGCGATGTCCGGATTGGCGGCAACACGACCGATCACATCGAAGGCATCGGTTGGCATCGGACGTGGCTCATCCCCCCGCTTCGGCGAGCACCTCTTCGGCGATCAGCAGCGGCACCTGGGGAATGCGCACCATCACCGCGATCGCGTCGGAGGGACGGCAGTCGAGGATGATCTCGCGGCCGTCGCCGGTGACGAGGATGATCTGCGCGTAGAAGATGCCTTCGCGCAGATCGACGATGCGCACCTCGCGGCAGGTCGCGTTCAGGCGTTCGAGCACCGCGATCAGCAGGTCGTGGGTGAGCGGACGCTTGAAGCGCTGCCCCTTGATCGCGCGGTCGATGGCCATGGCCTCGAGTGGGCCGATAGTGATGGGGATGCGGCGACCGCCCTCGCGTTCGGTCACGAAGATCACCTGCTGATCGCTGCTCTCATCGATCACGATCTGAGACAGGAAGCATGGACGGAAGGACATTGGGACGGTTGGTGGTTGGTGGTTGGTGGTCGACGTCCGATGGTGCCTTCCGCACTACGAACCACAAACCACAAACCACAAACCACCAACTGCTACCTATTCAAAATATCCGCGTTCGGCCGCTGGTCGGTGAAGATCGGCGCGTCGCCGATCATCGCGCCATCCGGGGCCCGCGTCGGATCCTTCCAATCGGGCGATCCGACCAGCGCGTCGCCGCCATTGCGGTCGATGTCGGCGCCCGCGGCGATCGAGCAGCGGACGGTGTCGCGCGCGTATTTCAGCCAATCGGTTTCGACCAGCACCACCGTGTCGGCGCCTTCCTCGTCCCAGTGCTTGGGCACCTTGGCGTGCCCGGTCGCGGCCCACTGGAGCACCGCGCGGCGCGCCTCCTCGGCGGCCCCGGCGTCCTCGTCGAAGCTGTAGGTGATCCCCTGCAGCGCGTCCTTGTCGTTGGGGTTGGGCTTCATGCTCTTGGCCAGCGCGGGGCATTGGTCGTCGATGATCTTCGCGTCGACCATGGTGGTGGAGAATTCGTCGTCATGGGATTTCGAGAGGTAGTACTGGCGCGTCACGTGATGGCCGATCTGCAGTTCTGGCCAGGGCACGAACCGGCGCACGCGTTCCCACGCGGCCTTGTTCGCGGCGGGTTCGAGCGCGGTGCGGCTCGAGACCACGATGTTGTTGCGTCCCTCGTCGGTAAGGAAGGTCGACGGCGTCTCGCGCGGGCGGATGACGGGGAAGTTGAGGACGCTGGTCAGGCCCGCCGCGCGGAACGAGCGGATCGCGCCGCCGAGGACGCGGTGCTTCGGACCGGTGACTTCGCGCGAGGATTCACGGGTGACGCCATAGCAGCCGATGACGTTGGCCAGGACGATGCCGTCCTGGTCGAGGACGCGGGCGCAGTCGGCGAAGAATTCGGTGGTCATCAGGTGGGATGGGATGGTCGAGCCGGCGGTATACGCGTCGAGGATCACGACGTCGAAGCGCGGCTTGTTCCCGACGTCGTAGAAATGGATGAACTGACGGGCGTCGCGCGCCTCGAAGCGCAGGCGCGGCGTGCCATCGGCGAGCGTCTGCTCGGACAGCCAGCGGATCAGCGGAAAATGGTCGCGCACCATGTCGATGACCTTGCGGTCGATGTCGACGACGGTGATCGCCACCTGCGGGAAGTGGTGGGCGAGCACGGCGATGCCGGCGCCCGAACCGAGGCCGACGACCAGTACCTTGGCCTTGGCGGCCCGGGGATCGCCCCCCGCCGCCGATACCAGCTTGTCGTTGAGCAGGATCGACAGCGGGAACAGGCGGACGTAGGGTGAATTGCTGAGCGTGCCGGGATCCGGCAGCCAGGAATCGCTCCAGGATGCGCCGGGTTTCGCCATCGTCGGTCGGCCGCCGGTCGGCACCAGGTGGGCGAGCGACGGCTCCTTCGCGCCGAGCGCGGCGAGATCCTCCCAGGACGGTGACAGGCAGATGCCGCCTTCGACCTTGTCAAAGAAGCGCAGCTGGAAGTAGTTCTCGGAGCGGCTGGCCACCCAGGTCATGCTGGTGTAGGCGCTGTCGCGGTGGTCCAGCGCGGCCTGGTCGAAGGCGCTGCGCTTGGCATCGAGGCGGTACTGGGTGTCGCGCTTGGTGAAGCCGACCAGCAGCGCGGCGAGCACGATGACGACGCCGAGCAGACGCCAGGTCATGTCGCGGCGACCAGCGGTTCGGCCGGCGCGACGATCGAGGCCTCGATGCGCGTGAACAGATGGAACAGGCCGAGCGCCCCGAGGATGGCTCCCATCGCGAGCAGGTTGGTCGTCAGCTCGAAATGCTCGAGCAGCAGGTAATCGGTGACCAGGATGCCGAGGACATTTCCCAGCGAGCCGATCGCATAGAGGGTGCCGGTGGTGCGGCCGACGTGGGCGGCGTTGGTGAAGACCAGCTTCACCAGCATCGGCGACACCGAGCCGAGCAGTAGCGACGGCGGCAGGAACAGCACCAGGGCGCCCAGCAGCACACCCCAGCGCGCGGTCTGGATCTGCTCGCCGAGCGAATTGCTGAACCGCAGGCCATACCAGCACATCATGCAGTAGAACGCGCCGGCGATGAGGATCATCCACGCCAGCGGCATGTTCGATCGCGAACGGTCGGCGATGCGGCCGCCCAGGACGTAGCCGATCGACAGGCTGAGGATGAACACCGAGATGATCGCGGCCCACACGTCGATCGACGATCCGAACACCGGCTGCAGCAGGCGGCCGCCGAGGATCTCGAGCGCCATCATGCAGAAGCCGCAGATGATCGACGTCAGGTACAGCGTGAAGATGCGCATATCGCTCCGGGGAGTCGGACGATAGTCGGGCAGGAGGGGGAGTCCACCGCTTGGGGATGGTCCGGATCCCGGACCTTCTCGATCAATGCGCCAGCCCCCTGGGCTCGGGCGGTGGATCCGACGGGGCCGTCTTCAGCTCGAACTGCTCGACGATGCGCCGGATCTTGAGTTCCTTCATCGCCGGGTCGTCCGGCGCGAACAGGTAGCGCGCGATGGCGTCGCCCTGCCGGGTCGTCACCTCGAGCTGTTCGTCGTCGTTGCGGTGCAGGTCAGTGACCTGGATGAACGGATCGCGCGTCAGGCGGGCGAGCAGGACGCGCTCCTCCGGCTTGAGGGTGAGCGGCTCCTCGGTGCGGCCGCACCCCGACGCGGCGATGGCACCGATGGCGATCAGCGCGCCGATGATGCGGGTGCGGAAGCTGCGGCGGCTCGCGGGCATGGGCGGGATCATGGATCCTGATCCGACGACGCCAGCCTCACTTCAGCGGTATCATCGGCTGACCGATGGTCAGCGCCGGCAGTCCGGCGAGCGGCAGTCCGCGCCCGCTCCAGGCCGGCGCTCCATCGAGCAGCACCAGCGTGTGCGCGGGATCCGACGGGCGCGGCATGGCGATGGCGATCGGCCGCATTTCGGCGCGGAGGTACGTCGACCGCTGATCGTCGTCGATGACCGTCAGGCTGCGGCTGTCCCAGGTCACTGGCAGCCGCAGGCCGGAGCGCACGAGATCGGCGATGACGCGGTTGGAGCGGGTGTTGCCGACCAGCACCCAGTGGTGTCCGCTCCACCGCTTCGCGTCGAAGGCGCTGTCCTCGACCACCGGCGGCACGCCCTGCGCATGGGCCGACCAGGCGGCGACGAACTGCGCGGCCAACCGGCGGTCGTCCTGCTGCGCCGCGAGATGCTCGCCGGTGCCGACGACCACCACGAATGGACCGCGGGCGTATCCGCACAGCGGACCGATGGTGGAGCAGACGGCGCTCATCTGCTGCGCCGTGCCGCGGGCGGAAGATGCGGCCGCCGGTGCGGTCCAGAATGCCGGATCGGTCGGCGGCGCGGTGTCGTCGTCGGATCCGCGGATGTCGGAGGACTGCTGGCGCCAGGCGCGGAATGCGGGATTGCCGCTTCCGGAGACGCGGATCGGGATCCCATGCGGCATGCACGCGAGATCCCCGGGCAGCTGCGGATCAATCAGCAGCAACGCGCTGATTGATTCGGGATGTACGCACGCCAGGCGGATGACCGCCGCCGCTCCGCTTCCCTCGCCGACGACCGTCGCGGGGCCCGCCTCCGCGATCGCAGCGAGCTGCTGTTCGGCGCGCAGCAGGGCGATGCCGGTGAAGGCGGTATCGCCGGCCGGGTAGACCTCGACGACGCTGGTGCCAGCGCGGTTCGCCGCCGTCCACCAGGCC
>JACDEN010000303.1 GCA_013816415.1 Planctomycetota bacterium | reverse complement strand
CCGCAGCGTCGGCGATGTCGAGCAGAGCTGCGACGTCAGCGTGGTGCTGGTCAGCCGCGGCCAGGAACGCGACTTCCATCCCGACAGCGCACGCGTCCTCGCCGCCGGCGATCACCTGGCCGTGCTGGGAAAGCCGTCCCAGATGCAGCGCGTCGCCAAGGGCGGGCGTTAGCTGTTTGTGCAGGGGCTTCGCCCCTACGGCCCGATGGGCCTACCCCCCGGGCTTTGTCGCGGCTCGTTTTTCGTCGGTTCCCGACGAAAAACGTGGCGGCATCGGCTGCGCCGATTTTATGCCGCCACCGCCACTCGGCGCCCGAGTGGGAGTCGGGGGCGAGATGGTTCAGGGGGCTAGGTGATCCATGTGGGTCCCGGGAGCGGACTTGAAGGTCGTGGCTTGGTCGCCGATGTAGTGGCAGATGTAGGCGCGGCGGAAGCGGTCGGTGGTGGTGTTGGGGTAGGAGCCGTGGATGGTCGCGCCGGCGAAGAACAGGACGTCACCGGGCTCCATGTCCACTCCGGTCTCACGCAGGTCCTCGGGCACCACCGCGCCGCCGCCGGTGAAGGATTGTCCGTGGTCCGCCGCGCGCACCGGCAGCACGCCGCGGCGGTACGAGCCGGGCACCACCATCATACGGCCATTGGCCGCGTCGCAGCGGTCGAGCGCGCACCACGCGCCGATCAGCGGATCGATGGTGATGTACTGCTGGTCCTGGTGCAGCGCCTGGCCGCGCGCGCCAGGCGGCTTGAAGTAGAGCATGGTCTGATTGAGGAGCGCGCGCTGGCCGATCAGCGCCGACGCCGCCGACACCACCGCCGGCTCAGCCGCCCAGCCGGCCGAGCGCTCGTCCCACTGGTGCATGTTGATCATGCGCGGGTAGCGGTTGAGGGGATCGGCGGCATTGCGCGGATCTCCGCCCATGTCCCCAGGCTTCGGTCCCTGCGCGCGCAGCGCCATGAAATGGTCGCGCATCACGGCCGCGCGCGCCGGATGGACCAGGCCGCGCACCACGACGTAACCGTCCTCGCGGTAGCCGCGCAGATGCTCCGCGCTGACCGTGGCGGGAGCGGCGGCTGAAATGGCGGCGGTCGGCATGACGGCTCCTGGTACGTTGGTGCGGCGATCTGACGACATGCTATCGCGAAAGGTTGATGAAAAATGGACGAAGGCGTAATCGTTTGTACGATTCCGTCATGTCCGCGCCCCCCGTCCCATTCGTGCAGTTCGCTGCGCGCTCGCGCTGCGTCGCTCCCTGGCACTGGCACAACGCCGAAGGAGTCCGCGATTGCGCCAACCTGTGGCTGATCGTCGGCGGGCGCGGTGCCTGGCGCGGCGAGGGCCGCACCTTTCCCTGCTCGTCCGGTGATTTCTTCGTCCAACGTCTGTGGAAGGAGTGCGAAGGGACGAACGTCGACCGCCCGCCGCTCGACGTGTTGTGGGCGAACATCGGCTGGCGTGACCATCGCGGCATCGCTCTCGACCTGCGGGCGCGCGACGCGGCACTACCCGCGGTCCACCGCCGCGTCGCCGATCTCGGCTTCATTTCCAGCCTGTTCCTGCGCCTGATCGCTGCCAGCGAGCGCGGCGAACCCGCCCATGCAGATCGCTGGCTCGCCTGCGTGCTCGACGAAGCCGAGCGCACCACCGACGGCGACGCCGCCATCGCCCGGCTGGTCGACGCCGTTCGTCGCGAACCTGAGCGGCCGTGGCGGGTGTCGGGGCTGGCGCGGTCGGCAGGCATGGCTGTCGACGTCTTCTCGCGGCGCTTCCACGCCGCCACCGGATCGAGCCCACGCGCATTCCTGGTCAATGCCCGCCTCGAGGCGGCGAAGGCGCACCTGCGCATGTCCGACCTGTCGATCGGCGAGATCGCCGCGCGGCTCGGCTTCTGCGACATCTACCACTTCAGCCGCCGCTTCCGCACTCACGTCGGTTGCGCGCCGACCGCGTACCGCGCGGGCGCCGGCTCGACGATCGGGCCCTGATCCTGCGGATCGCTGCGCAAGCCATCGCGCGCTGCGGCGGTCATTGTTCAGTGGCGGGTGCACACGCCATCGGTGACGCAGCGGCCACAACCGCCGAGCGCAAGGACGTCGCGAACCTGACGACGCCCTCAGGGACCCGGTGTCGCCTTCATCGCCAGCATCGGTCGGAACGAGCCGCGATAGGCCCACGCCAAGCCGAGTTCGAAGATCAGGAAAATGGACGCGGGAATGCGACCGCCCGGCTCGAGAAACAGGTGGAAGGCGACGCTGTTCAGGATGAACGGCGCGATCAGCGCCAAGGCCAGCGGCACCCAGCGGTTCGCCAAGAGCAGCGCGCCCACGATCGCCTGCGTGCCGAAGATCAGCGGCATCATGTAGCCGGTGTTCATCAGGGCGGTGGCGAATGCCAACGCGCCAGCGGGCATCTCCGGCTTCGGCTCCGGCAGAAAATGGAACAATCCATTGGTGCCGCTGACGAAGAAGGCCAGGCCCATCAGGATGCGCGCGGCGTGGATGACGTAGCGCGAGAACGGTTTCCTGGCGGGCGGGTTTTCAGGAGTCGGTTGGGCGTTCATACCAGCACGCTCGCGAAGAACCCCGCGCAGCCAAACGAAAAAGCCCCGGATTCCCCGGGGCTTTTCCTGATCTGCGCTGGTCGCGCCTTTACGAGTCGTAGTAGAGGTAGAACTCGTACGGATTCGGACGCAGCTTGAGCGGCTCGACCTCCGCCTCCTTCTTGTAGCTGACGTAGGCGTCGATCATCTCATCGGAGAACACGTCGCCGGCGGTGAGCCAGGCCTTGTCGTTCTCCATCTCGTTGAGCGCCTCTTCGAGGCTCTTGCAGGTCGACGGGATCTGCGCCAATTCCTCGGGCGGCAGGTCGTAGATGTTCTTGTCCATCGGCTTGCCGGGGTCGATCTGATTCTTGATGCCGTCGACGGCCGCCATCAGGATCGCCGCGGTGACCAGATACGGGCTGCCGGAAGCGTCCGGGCAGCGGAATTCGAAGCGCCGCGCCTTGTCGCCCTGCACGTGCGGGATGCGGATCGATGCCGATCGGTTGTTCGCGCTATATGCCAGGTTCACCGGCGCTTCGTAGCCCGGGACCAGGCGGCGATAGCTGTTCGCGCTCGGATTGGTGAAGGCCTGGATCGAGCGGCCGTGCTTGAGGATGCCGCCGATCGCCCACAGGGCTTCCTGCGAGAGCTTGGTGTAGACGTTGCCGGCGAAGATGTTCTTTCCGCCCTTCCAGATCGACATGTGGTTGTGCATGCCGCTGCCGTTGTCGAAGAACATCGGCTTGGGCATGAAGGTCGCCGTCTTGCCGTGCTGGAACGCGGTGTTCTTGACCGCGTACTTGTACATGTGCACGAGATCGCCGGCGGTGACCGCGCTGCCGAACTTGATGCCGATCTCGCATTGGCCGGGCGACGCCACCTCGTGGTGGTGCAGATCGACTTCCATGCCCATGGTCTGCATGTTGGTGGTGATCTCGCTGCGGATGTCCATCAGCGTGTCGGCGGGCGTGGCCGGGAAGTAGCCCTGCTTGTGGCGGATCTTGTGGCCGAGGTTGATCCCATCGTCGCGGCCCATGCTCCAGGGCGCCTCGTTGGAATCGATGTAATAGAACGATTCCTGGGGGTTCGACGAGTAGCGGACGGAATCGAAGATGAAGAATTCGGGCTCGGGTCCGAAGTACGCCATGTCGCCGATGCCGGTCGACTTGAGGTAGGCGAGGGCCTTGTGCGCGATCGAGCGCGGATCGCGGCCGTAGCGCTGGCCGGTGCGCGGATCGTAGACGTCGCCGAAGAAGCAGATCGTCGGCTGCTCGCGGAACGGGTCGATGAACGCGGTCGCGGCGTCGGGCTTGATGTTCATGTCCGACTTCTCGATGCCCTGCCAGCCGCGGATCGACGAACCGTCGAACGGCAGGCCGTCCTCGAAGAGCTGCGCCTCGAGGCGCCGCGCGACGATGGTGAAGTGCTGCAGCGTTCCGAACATGTCGCCGAACATGATGTCGACGTACTTGGCGCCGTGGTCCTTGGCGAGCTGGAGGGCTTTTTCTACGCTCATTGCGACTCCTGGTCTGGATGACGGGGGCAGCGTCGCGCTGCCGATGGTTTGCGGGATTGGGACGCTAGTGAACACGCGCGCCGGGGCAACCACCGGCGGCGGCCCGCCGCCCGCATGGGTCCACACGGACTTGGGGCGGAGCCCCTCGTGCGACCTCCGCTCAGATCGCTTCGGACCCGCGCTCGCCGGTGCGGATGCGGATGCAGTCCTCGAGCGGCATGATGAAGATCTTGCCGTCGCCGACCTTGCCCTCGTCGCCTGTACGGCCGGCCTTGATGATGGCCTGGACGGTCGGCTCGACGAACTCGTTGTTCACCGCGATCTGCAGCTTCACTTTGCGCAGCAGGTTCACCGTGTATTCGTGGCCGCGGTAGATCTCGGTGTGGCCCTTCTGGCGGCCGAAGCCCTGGACATCGCTGATCGTGAGGCGCACGACCTCGACCTCGTTGAGCGCTTCCTTGACGGCCTCCAGCTTGGATGGCTGGATGATGGCCTCGATCATCTTCATGGTTGGTTCCTTAGAGAGTCGGTGTGAGAGTGTGGGGACGGGATGCTACGACCGGCCGTGGGGGGGGG
>JACDEN010000016.1 GCA_013816415.1 Planctomycetota bacterium | reverse complement strand
GATCGGCCCTGAGCCGACCACCAGCACGGTGTCGGTCGCGCTCAGCTGCGCACGCGCCACCGCGTGCGCGCCGATGCCGAGCGTCTCCACCAGCGCGAGCTGACCGGCATCGAGGCGAACGGAGCGGTGCAGCTTGCGCGCCGGCACCACGAAATGCTCGCGCATCCCGCCGTCGGCGTGTACGCCGAGCACCGACAATCGTTCGCAGCAGTTCGGCCGCCCGCGCCGGCAGGCGATGCAGGCGCCGCACTCGACGTAGGGCTCGATCGCGCAGCGGTCGCCGGGGCGGATGCCGCTGACGCCGGCGCCGAGCTGCACCACCTCCACGCTGACCTCGTGGCCGAGGATGCGCGGATAGGTGAAGAACGGCTGCCGACCACCGAATGCGTGGAAATCCGTGCCGCAGACGCCTACCGCACGCACCCGCACCAACGCTTCGCCCGGGCCTGGATCGCGCGCGGTAGAATCCTTGGCATAGGCCAGCACGCCGGGTCGTTCGAGCACGATCGTGGTCATGGGGCGATCATTGGTTGCGGGGCCTCGGCGACTCGGCCGCTCTGCCAGCCGAGACCGAGGACCGGTGCGAGGATCTCCATCACGCCGTGCAGCAGCTCCGATCTCGGTGCAGTGGAGATCGCGGCGATATTGCGGCGGACGTCGGCGGCGGTCGCCATCCCGCTGATGGTCGAAGACACCCCGGGCCGAGCGTGGGCGAACCACATGGCGATCGCAGCGAGGTCGGCTCCGCCCATCAGGCAGTGATCGGCGGCGCGCGCGCACGTCTCGCGCAACGCCTCCGGAGCCGGGTGCCAAGGCGGGGGTCCGGCATGCGTCAGCAGTCCCATCGCCAGCGGCGAGGCGTTGATCAGGCCGATGCCCCGGTCCGTGATGGATGACGCCATGCCGTCGATGGTGGAGTCGGACAGGCAGCCGTGGCAGTAGGTCAGCACCGCGTCGATGCGAACGCGGACGCTGCGCTCGACCGCCGCCGACAGGGTCGCAAGCGGCAGTCCGGTGACGCCGATGGCGCGGCACGCGCCGGCCCGCCGCAGCGCGTCGAGCGCGGGTAGCGTCTCGTCGAGCACCTCTGACATCGATGCGAATTCGATGTCATGGCAGTACAGCAGGTCGACGTGATCCACGCCGAGCCGGCCCAGGCTCTCCTCGACGCTGCGGCGCGTCCGGGCGGCCGAGAAATCGAAGGCGTGTTCGCCATAGCGCCCGACCTTGGTCGCGAGCACGTAGCTCTCGCGCGGGACTCCTGCGAGCGCGCGGCCGAGGACGGTCTCGGCGCGGGTGTCGCCGTAGAACGGCGCGACGTCGAAGAAGGTGATCCCGAGATCGAGCGCGGTGCGCACCGCGCGGATGCCTTCCTTCTCGTCGATCCGGCCGAACACGCCGCCCAACGGCGAGCAGCCGAAACCGAGGCTCGAAACCACCAGTCCAGAACCTCCGAGTGGCCGCTGCGAGAGACCGGTTGAGGCCGGTCGGTCGAGAGCGAATGGATATTGCTGGTATACATTCGCGAGGCTCATGGCCGTACCGTGACGATTTAAGCCCATCGTCCATGGATGGCCTTGAACCGAGCCTGGATTATTTTGACCTGGAAACGGAACTCCTGGCGCGACCATGCCGTCATGGCCGCGAAGGATCTCTTCAGCACCGGGGTGCAGCGGGCACGGCGCTTCTACCTCGAAAGCGGCTCGACACGCGCGGATCTGCGTGTGGTCTGCGGCGGCTGGGAGCGGTGCAGCAGCGACTACGAGGTGCGCCGCGATGGCTTCCCGATGTTCGGAATCGAGTACGTCGCCGGCGGCGAAGGCGATCTGACTCTCGGCGGACGTCCGTATCGGCTGTCACCCGGCACCGTCTTCTCCTACGGCCCCGGGGTCGCCCAGGTGATTGGTAGCGACCGCCGACGGGTCCTGGACAAGTACTTCGTCGATTTCTCGGGTCGCGCCGGCGAGCGGCTGATCGCCGACGCGGGCCTCGACGGCGGACAGGTGCGCCAGGTCGCCGCTCCTGAGCGCATCAGCGTGATCTTCGAGGACCTGATCGTCAACGGCCTGCGCCAGACCGCGTATTCGGGAGCGATCTGCGCGGCGATCCTCCGCCACCTGCTGCTCGCGTTGTGCGAGTGCGCGGTTCCCTTCGGAACGCTGGCGACTCCCGGATTCGCGACCTATGCGCGCTGCCGGCGGCACCTCGAGGAGCACGCGCTGACGGTGCGCTCGCTCGCCGTAGCGGCGGCGCAATGCGGTGTCAGCGAGGCATACTTCTGCCGGCTGTTCCAGCGCTTCGACCGCCAGAGCCCGTACCAGGCGCTGACGCGCCTGCGCATGCGCGAAGCGGTGCGACGCTTCGAGACCCCCGGATCGCGCGTCGCGACCGTCGCCGCCGCGGTGGGCTACGACGATCCGTTCCATTTCTCGCGCGTGTTCAAGCGCGTCTACGGGGTGTCGCCGCAGCAGTTCCGGCGCGTACGTGCGCGATCCGCTCCGGTTGACGCGCTGGACTGAGCGAGCGTCCAGTCGAGGTCGGATGCCTGGCGCGGTCTCAGCGGGGAGGGATCGCGACGTCCGCGCTCAGTCCCCGCCAGGTGTCCTCCATGCGCGGATACCTGAGGCGGCAGGCGAAGTACTGGTCGATCATCAGGCGCACCTCGGGCGACATGCGTGCGCGGTACGCCGCGGTGAACATGCGCTCATCCAGCAGGTAGAAGTGCCAGGTCGGCGGTCGCAGCGCGGAATGGTACCCGAGATGCAGCGATCGACGCGGCACGGTGAAGCACTGGTTATGACCACGATGGATGATGTTGTTGTTGTAGAGCACGGCTTGGCCCGGGCGCATGCGCACGTTCAGCGCGCTGGGCATCACCGCGTCGAGCGGTGCATAGTGCTTGGAGCCGGCGAAGGCCGCAGCCTCGCCCGCGCTGTTCACCCGCCGGTGGCTGCCGGGAACGACCCACAGCGTCTCATCGTCGGCCAGCGGGAGATTGATCTGCACGCTGTTGTGGAAGCGTTCCTGGGAATAGATCGCCGCCTCGTCGATCTCGTGCTGCGGGATCTGGATAACGTCGCGGTGCCAGGGGAGGCTGTAGCAGGTGCCGGGCTCGGCGGCGAACAGCGAGGCGTTGTTGATGACCAGTGATCCGCCGAGGATGCGCTCGATCGGGCGCAGGATCTCCGGCCGGTGGAAGACCTGCTGGATGGACAGGAACGACGGATCGGTGAGCAGGTGGAAGTAGTAGTGCTTCGCCTTCGTGCCGTAGCCGGCGAGCCGGTCGCCGTGATGCTGGTTTTCCGAGCGATGGAACGACGCATCGACCGCGCCATATACGCGATGCCGATCGAGGATGCCGTCGATCTCACGGCGCAGCGCGATCGCGTCGTCCTCCGGAAGCACGTCGAGCAGCAGGTACCCCTGCTCGTGAAAGCGGGTGAGATCGTCGGCCCCGATGGTCATGCGCGCGCCGCCATCTCTTCCGGCTGAACCGTGACATGCTGTCCGCTGCGTGCCGATCGCAGCGCGGCGTCGAGCACGCGCATCACGCGCACGCCTTCGGCGAAATCCGGCGCGATGGATCCGCCCTGCGCGAGCGCGGTCAGGAAATCAGCGACCGCGTGCACAAAGGTGTGCTCGTAGCCGATGATGTGCCCGGGCGGCCACCAGTGCTCCATGTAGGGATGGCTGGGATCGGTGGCGAGGATGGTGCGGAAGCCGCGCTCCCCCGCTGGTTCCCGGTTGTCGAAGAAGCTGAGTTCGTTCATCCGTTCGAGGTCGAAGGCGAGGCTGCCGTCGCTACCGGATATCTCGAAGACGTTGTGGTTTTTGCGCCCGGTGGCGAAGCGCGTGGCCTCGAACGAACCGAGGGCCCCGTTCGCGAAACGCGCGAGCATCAGCGACGCGTCCTCGACGGTGACGCGCCCGGTCTGGCTGCCCACCGATCCCGCGCTGAAGGTCGCCGAGCCGCTGCCCGGCAGGGGGCGCTCGGGGATGAACGTGGTGGTCATACACGACACGCCCTCGATCCCGCCGACCAGGAAATGCGCGAGGTCGACGCTGTGCGAATTCAGGTCCGCGTGCGGTCCCGATCCCGCGGTCTCGGCGCGCAGATGCCAGGTCAGCGGGAACTGCGGATCGACGATCCAGTCCTGCTGGTACGCGCCGCGCCAATGGAAGATGCGGCCGATCCGGCCCTCATCGATCAGGCGCTTGGCCAGCATCACCGCTGGCAGGCGGCGGTAGTTGTGGTTGAGGTAGTGGAGAACCCCGGCGCGCTGCGCCTCGTCGTGCATCTCCTGCGCCTGCGCCAGCGATAGCGCCATCGGCTTTTCGCAGAACAGGTGCTTGCCCGCGCGCGCGGCGGCGAGCGCCACCGGATGGTGGAGATGGGTGGGCAGCGCGATGTCGACGATGTCGATGTCCTCGCGGGCGATCACCTGACGCCAATCGGTCGCTGATTCCTCCCACCCCCATCTGGTGGCGAACGCGCGGGTGCTCGCAGCGTCCTGTCCGCATGCCACCTTGAGCACCGGCTGCACGCCGCTTCGGAAGAATTTCGCGGCCTGGCTCCAGGCATTGCTGTGGGCCTTGCCCATGAAGCGGGTGCCGAGGAGGGCGACGTTCTGCTTTTTCATGTGGTCATCCTGGCGTTGATCAACGAGTCCGACCTCCCCGGAAAGTCCGATGTCCGACGTCGGATATGAAAAAAAAGAGAGTGTTAGTAGGTATGATCTGGGAGGTCGAACGTCCGGTTGTCCGCTGTTCGACGTCGGACGTCGGACGTCGGACCCCTCATCCCACTGCGGCAGCGGCCGGCGATTCGCGTTCGACGACTGCCGATATCGCGCGCAGCGCGCGCACGCTTTCCGCCACGGCGGCGTCCTCCTCCTCGCCGAAATCCGGATGGAGGAAGTCGAGCTCCATCGCCAGGAAGCCCTGGTAGTCGGCCTGCTTGAGCAGCCGCGCCAGGCGCAGGTTGTCGATGAAGCCGTGGCCGACCGGCGTGGTCGAGAGGAAGAACCAGTCGTCGACCGCGGCGGCGGGATTGACGCGCAGGTCCTTGATGTGGGTGGCCAGCGTGTGCTTCGCGAGCAGCTCCATGCCCTTGATCGGATCGTCGAGCAGGCGCGCAAAATTCCCGGTGTCGAAATTGACGCCGAGATGGGGCGAGCCGACCTCCTCGATCAGCTGCAGGATCTCCTTGGCGGTGAAGTCGATGTGGTTCTCGATCGCGAGCTTGATGTCGCGGTCGGCAGCCGCCTTGACCGCCTCGCGCAGCTGCACCACCAGGCGCGCGATCTGTCGCTGATGGTCCTCGAAGCGGAACATCAGGCTCGAGCCGACGATGCGCATCACGCGCGCGCCGATCGCCTCGGCATGGGCGAGCGAGCGGATCATGTCGTCGTACTCCTCGCGGTTGCCGCCGCCCTGCAGACCGTCGGGATGGCCCCAGGCGTAGACGCGGTCGAAGCCGTAGGTGTCCAGGCTGTCCTTCACCGAAGCGAGGTAGCCGGCGTCGTCGCGACGGGTGATGAAGCAGGACTCGAGCGAGACTCCGTCGACGCC
This sequence comes from Planctomycetota bacterium, assembly GCA_013816415.1. Classification (GTDB taxonomy): domain Bacteria; phylum Planctomycetota; class UBA11346; order UBA11346; family UBA11346; genus JACCZE01. The sequence goes on along the minus strand of JACDEN010000016.1, from coordinate 9,680 downwards.
CAGCACATGGGCGCGCGCGAGGAAGTCCTCGAGCGTCATGCGCTTGGTCGGGGCGCGCTGCTGGGCGTAGACCTCGCCGAAAAAGCGGTGGTAGCAATAGCTGTCGATTCCGACCTTCATGGGATGCTCCTGCGTGCCGGAAGCGGGTATCGCCGTCCGGCACGCAGCATGGGCCGGGAGCGATCCGCGTCTTGGACGTCTCCGCCGCCGACTATGCTGAAAACGACATGACGACCGCCAAATCCACTGCGGCCATCTCCGCGCTCGATGCCGAGCTCGGGGCCGAGCACGGCCAGGGACTGTTCGAATTCCTCACCGATGTGCAGTTCTGGGTCAAGGATGCGCACGGTCGTTACCTGCGGGTCAATCAGGCGCTGCTGATGAATTATGGATTTAACGACGCGGGTGCGGTGCTGGGCAAGACCGATCGCGATCTCTTCGCGCCGCACCTGGCCGAGGAGTACGTGCGCGACGACCGCGCGGTGCTCGCCGGACGCGCGATCCGCGGTCGCATCGAGCTGGTGGCGCGGCCCGACCACAGCACCGGCTGGCACGTCACCGACAAGATCCCGCTGCGGTCGCGCAGCGGCCGCATCGTCGCCAGCGCCGGCATCACCCGCGATCTCCATGGCCGCACCGCCTCGGCGATCTCGGCCGAGGTGCGCGCGCTGGCGCCGGTGGTCGAGATCATCCGCGCGCGCTACACCGAGGGGCTCGACAAACCGCGGCTCGCACGGGCGATCCGCCTCTCCTGCCGTTCGCTCGAGCGCCGTTTCGTCGCGGCCTTCGGCATGCCACTGGTGAAGTACCAGCGGTCGCTGCGCATGCATCAGGCATGCCACCTGCTGGTGAGCAGCCGCAAGCCGATCACCGACATCGCCCTCGGATTGGGGTATGGGGACCACAGCCACTTCACGCGTGAATTCGGAAAACGGTTCGGCGTTTCTCCGCGGGTCTACCGCGCGCGCTGGTCGCATCGCGCCTCCTGGAGCACCGCTGCGGATCCGCTGCCGCGATCGCTTGGCTGAAGGCCCTGCCGGCACCGGAGACACCACGCGCCGTGAGCGCCAATGCGCTGTAACAAATTGGCGGCCCGTACGAGTGGACAGGGAGCACTCCCCAGACACCCGACAAGGCCTTGCGGCCAGAGGTCGCCATGCACCTGATCACGCGCTGCGTCCTCCTGGTGGCCGCCACCGTCCTCCACGCCGCCGCCGCCGATGTCTGGACCCGCAAGGCCGGCACGCTCAGCATGGATCCGCAGGGTTGGGCGTTCAGCCCTTCGATCACCAGCCGAGCTGACGGTACGCTCTACGCCGTATGGGCCCAGCATCGCAAGGCGGATGTCCCGGAGGAAGTATCGCCCTACGCCGCGACCTGGGTCAATGGCGCGTGGGTGCCGCTCGGCGGCCGCATCGGCACGCCGAACCGTGAAGGCTATGATCCGACGATCGCGGTGCTCGGGACCACGCCCTATGTCGCCTGGTACGAGGGGCAGGGCTATGGCTGGGGGACCATCGACGGCGTCTTTTATCCTTCCTCGATCATGGTGAAGCACTGGACGGGAAGCGCGTGGGTCGCTGATCCCAACGCGGCGATGGGAAACGGCGGGTTGAACACATCGACAGCGGTCAGCGGATATTCCACCTTCGCCCGGAATCCGCGTATGGCGGTGATCGCCGGCCGGCTCTACGTCGCGTGGATCGAATCACGACCCGGGGATTACGGCGCCAACGGCTGCAACGTGTGCGTGGTGAAGCACCTCGACGCGGGGCAATGGGTGCTCGATGGCGCGCCCTTCAGCGCGGTCACGACCGGCGGCTCGAAGATCACCGATCTGGCGATCGTCGGTGTCGGCGGCCTCCCGCACGTGGCCTGGGCGGAGTTCGCGCGCACCAGCACCTCGGCTGGTGAGGTCGACAGCCCGGGGACCGTGCAGGTGGTCCGCCTGACCGGGGGATCGTGGACGCCGGTCGGTGGCGCGCTGAACGTTTCGGTCGATGGCTACGCGAATTATCTGGCGATGACCTCGCTCGGGACGACGCCGCTGGTCGCGTGGCAGGAACGCGCCTCGGACGGACCAAACCGGCTGCACGCGGCGCATTGGAGCGGCACCTCGTGGACGGCGGATGGCGGCGTGCTGAACGTCGACACGGCGAACGGAGAGGCGGGACGGCCGACGATCGCAAGCGACGGCGTGACGGCGTGGCTGGCGTGGACGGAAGGAGCGCCTGGACAGCGCTCGCAGCTCTACGTCCGCTCGCTCGCCTCCGGCACCTGGAGCTCGCCCACCGTCAGCCTCAATGCGGCGCCCGCCGATGGCGCGAGCGACAAGCCCGGCCTGACCGTCAGCAGCGGCATCCCCAACGTGGTGTGGGCCGAACACGATGCGGCGTCCTTCACCAAGCAGATCTATGTCGCCGGGCGCGATGCCGCTGGCGTCGCGGTCGCGACCACGCTGGCGCCATTCGGTTCCGACGGGCCCGCGGTCACCATCGCGGACAACACCTGGGTCGCGATGCACCCGGGCGGGATCGCCAAGGTCGCGTGGAACGTCGGCGACGAGGGCTACGACTCGTTCAGCTACGATCCCGGAACCGGCCGCGCGCTGGTCTACGGCCTCTACCACTCGTTCGCCATCTCGTATGGCGAGAACCAGAACGCGCTGCTCGGCTACCATTTCCGCCGCAACCGCTGGGACCTGATGGAGGCCGGCGAACTCGCGTGGAGCGAGAACCTCCCGGGCGCCGGACACGACGAGGGCAACGCGGTCGTCGATCCGGTGCACGACCTCTACATCACCCACGGCAACCTGTCGGTCGGCAGCGAGACGCGCTACACGTTCTATGTCTACGACCTGAAAGCGCAGCGCGGCAAGCGCATGACGCCGCCCGTCGATCTGCCGGGACCGCGCAACGACCAGATGGCGAGCGCCTTCGATCCCGACCACGATCTCGCGCTGTTCGTGGGACCGGGATCGTGGCTCTACGACCGTCGCGCCAACACCTGGACCAGCATCCCGAACCCGCCGGCGCCGCGCGGATCGCCGTGCCTGGTCTATGACTCCAGGAACAAGGTGTTCGTGCTGTTCGGCGGGGGATTGTCGTATGCGGCTCCGACCGCCATCGAAACCTGGATCTGCGATCCCGTTGCCCGGACCTGGACGCAGAAGTTCCCGGCGCGTTCGCCGGATGGCTATTCGTATCCCGCCTACCCGTTCATGGCCTACGACAGCCTGAACGGCGTGAGCCTGCTGATGGGCGGCGGGTCGCCCGCGATGTGGGTCTACGACGCCGGCGCCAACGTCTGGAGCCGCCTGGCCGACGCGCCCACGGCCGCTCCGCTCGATGGCACCGATGGCGCGTACCTGACCTACGACTCCGACGACCACGTGTTCCTGCTGCGCCACGCCGCGGACATCGCGAACCTGTGGGCGTTCCGTTACGTGCCATCGTCGACGGTGGACACCACCGCGCCGGTGATCTCGTCGATCACCGTGACCGCCATGACTGCGGACAGCGCCACCGTCACCTGGACGACCAACGAGGCCGCCGATGGATTCGTCGCCTTTGGCGCGACCGCCAGTCACGGTGCGAGCAGCGCGCTTTCCAACGCGCTGACCACCGCGCACAGCGTGCGACTCTCGGGCCTGACCGCCGCGTCGACCTATCATTTCTCGGTGACCTCGCGCGATGCCGCGATGAACGCTGCGACCTCGGCCGATGGCGTGTTCACCACCGCCTCGTCGTCGGCGACGACCACCGCCGGAGCCTCATCCACCGGCGGCGGGACGGCAGGGGGTTCAGACCAGGGCGGCGACCGCCGCTGCGGGATCGGCATCGGACTCGGGGCGCTGCTCGCCTGCTGGTTCGCGGCCTGGCGCGGCCGCAGCGCCCGGAGGGACCGCTGCGCTCAGCGGTAAACGCCGATCATACAGCTTCTTGGATGGTGACGTGCATGGCTGTAACAAACGCCGCCGCCGCGCGAGGAGCAGGAGGCCCATGCCTGGATCCCCAGGCATGGCTGGACCTGTCCGACCACGCCGGATCTACTAGCAGCCGATGGACCAGACCGCTCCACCCGTCTCGCCGGAAAGCCGCTTCGCCGCGTACGCGCGCAGCGGCGATCCGTCGTTGCTGGAGGGCCTGATGCGCGAGCACGCCGATCAGGCGTACACCCAGGCACGACGTCTGCTCGGGCGCAGCGACCTCGCCGAGGATGCGGTGCAGGATGCGTGCGTGCGGCTGATCGATTCGGCGGCGCGATACCAGCCGGGCATCCCCTTCGCCGCCTGGTTCGGCCGGCTGGTCTCCCTGGCGTCGATCGACCAGCGGCGGCGCCGCGCTCGCCATCACCGGGTGATCACCAAGGCGGCCAGCCTGGCGCCCAAGGCCATCGACGAACCGCAGCGCGACCGCGAGCGCGATGCCAACGAGGCCCAGCTCGAACCGCTGCGCGCCGCGTTGGCCGCGCTGCCGGAGAACTACCGCACGCCGCTCTCGCTCTATTACTTGGCCGGCCTCGACCGCGAGAGCATCGCGCAGGCGCTCGGTCTGCGCCCGGGTACCGTCGCGGTGCGCCTGACGCGCGGCATCGACCGCCTGCGCACCAGCATGGCGCGCTTCGGCTCCGCCTGCTCGGCGGTCGCGCTGGTCGACATCCTCGGCGGCATGCCGAGCTATGCGGCGGAGCCTTCACTGCACGTCGCGCTCGCGGGCATCGCCACGACCCCGGCTGCGGCGGGGAGCGTGGGCGGATGGTCGGCGGCGGCCAAGGCGGTGTGGATGAAGCTGGCCGCGGCGCTGGCTGGCACCACCGTCGCGGTGGTCGGGGTCGTCACCGGAGTCGCCGCGCTGCATACCGCGCCTGCTCCGGCCGCGTCGTCGACCAATCGAGCGACCGCAGCGCTGGTCCGCGCGATGCCGGCGGACTCCTGGCTGGCGATTCCCGACACGCACCTGCACGACGTCGCGCCACCACGCGAACAGTACCCGCACATCCAAGGGGGCGGCGACGTGCGCGGCGTCATCGGCTCGTGGAGCGGCGGCGCGCTCGACACCAAGCGCGATCGTCTGCTGGTGTGGGGCGGCGGCTATTCCGGTTACTGGGGCAACGAGATCTACGCTTTCGACATCGCTGCGATGCGCTGGGAGCGCCTCACCGAACCATTCCCAGAACCGGTCCTCGACGCTCGCGAAGCGAATGCCGATGGCACGCCGAAGTCGCGCGGCACCTACGGCGGGCTCGCGTACCTCGCGCATTCCGACCGCTTCTTTGCCGCGGGCGGCTGCACAGGCCCCGCGACCGACGTCCACGCCAAGGGCACCTGGCTATTCGATCTCACGGCGAAACAGTGGATCGACCGCGGCGTGCTCGCCGGCGGCAAGGGCTACGGATGCTGCTGCGCCTACGATCCGTCGACGCGCCTGGTATGGTTCGCGTGCGATTCCACGTGGGGTCCGGGCGGCCTGTGGACCTACGACGACCAGTCGGACGCGTGGACCAAGCGCCATCCCGACGACAACTACGAAGTGAGCTGCGCGCTCGATTCCAAGCGCGGCGTGCTGATGGTGGTCGGGCGCGGCCATGTCTTCGCGTACGACCTGCGCGCGAGTCCCGTGACCAAGAGCGAATGGACGACCAGCGGCGGCGACGCGTTCGTCGCGAAGGAGAAGCCGGGCCTCGACTACGATCCGGTGATCGACCGCATCGTCGGCTGGCACGGCGGCGCGGTGTACGCGCTCGATCCTCAAACCAGGATTTGGACCGCGTCGGCCGCGAGCGGCGCGCTCGACACCACCGTCAACGGCATCTACGGCCGCTGGCGTTACGTGCCGAGCCTCGACGTCTTCATCGTCGCCACCGACACGGATGCCAACGTGCACTTCTACAAACCGCCGAAGTGAGGGGGACGCCGAGAGGCGTTGACCGGCGCTTCTAATGGCTCTCGCGCGGGACCGCGGAACCCGATCCGCCGACCAGGAAGTCGAGATCGGCGCCGCGGTGCGCCTGCATGACATGGTCGCAGTAGAGCTTCACCCAGCCGCGGTCGGCGTGCGCGGGCGCGGGGCTCCAGCGCGCCCGCCGCGCGGCGAGCTGCTGGTCGTCGACCAGCAGGCGCAGGGTGCGCTTCTCGACGTCGAGCTCGATGACGTCGCCGTTCTGGATCAGCGCGAGCGGTCCGCCGACCGCCGCTTCGGGAGACGCGTGCAGCACGACCGTGCCGTAGGCGGTGCCGGACATGCGCGCGTCGGAGATGCGCACCATGTCGGTGACACCCTGCTTGAGCAATTTCGCCGGCAGCGCGAAGTTGCCGACCTCGGGAAATCCCGGATAGCCCTTCGGACCGCAGTTCTTCAGCACCAGCACGCTGTCAGCGTCGACCACCAGCGCGGGATCGTCGATGCGGCGGTTGAGGTCGTCGCTGTCCTCGAAGACCACCGCCTTGCCACGGTGCCGCAGCAGCCGCGGCGTCGCCGCCGACGGCTTGAGCACGGCGCCGTCCGGTGCGAGGTTGCCGCGCAGCACGGCGATGCCGCCGTTCGGCTTGAATGGGGTCGCGATCGGGGTGATGACCGCGGTGTCGTAGTTGACCGCGTCCTTGACGTTGTCCCAGATGGTCTTTCCGTTCACCGTCAGCGTGTCCTTGTTGAGGAACGCTCCGATCTCCTTGATTACCACCGGCAGGCCGCCGGCAAAATAGAAATCCTCCATCAGGTATTGGCCCGACGGCATCAGATTCAGCAGGCACGGCACGTCGCGGCCGAGGCGATCCCAGTCGTCGAGCGTGAACTGCACGCCGAGCCGCCCGGCGATCGCCAGCAAGTGCACAACCGCGTTGGTCGAGCCGCCGATGGCGCCGTTGACCAGCACGGCGTTCTCAAGGGCTTGGCGGGTGATGATTTTCGATAGGCGCAGGTCCTCGTGCACCATCGCGACGATGCGCCGACCGACCATGCGCGCGAGCACCTTGCGCTGCGCGTCGACGGCGGGGATCGCCGCGTTGGTCGGCAGGCCGAGTCCGAGCGCCTCGACCATCGACGCCATGGTCGACGCGGTGCCCATGGTCATGCAATGCCCGGCCGAGCGCGACATGCCGGCCTCCGCCTCGATCATGTCCTGCACCGTGCATGCGCCGGTCTTCAGCTGCTCGGTGAATTTCCACACATGCGTACCGGAGCCGAGGGTCTGGCCGCGGAAGCGCCCATTGAGCATCGGCCCGCCCGAGAGGCCGATGGTCGGCAGATCGCACGACGCGGCGCCCATGATCAACGCGGGCGTGGTCTTGTCGCAGCCCATCATCAGCACCACGCCGTCGAAGGGATTGGCGCGGATCGACTCCTCGACATCCATCGCGACCTGGTTGCGGAACAGCATGGTGGTGGGGCGCATCATGGTCTCGCCCAGGCTCATCACCGGGAACTCGAGCGGGAAGCCGCCGGCCTCGAGCACGCCGTCGCGGATGTGACCGGCGAGTTCGCGGAAATGCGCGTTGCAGGGCGTGGCCTGCGACCAGGTGTTGCAGATGCCGATCACCGGCCGGCCGTCGAACTGATCGTGCGGGATGCCCTGGTTCTTCATCCACGAGCGATGGATCATGCCATCGCGGTCCTGGCGGCCGAACCAGTGGGTGCTGCGGAGGGGGCGAGGGGGCGTTGGGCGATCGGTCATGGGATTCCAGGTAAGGACACGCGCAAGCGGAACGCGTCAGGTTGTCGGGTCAGATGGTGATGCCGCCGTCGACGCTGAAGACGTTGCCGGTGATGAAGGCGGATTCATCGGACGCCAGGAAGACCACCACCGGGGCGACCTCTTCCGGCTTGCCCACGCGGCCCATCGGCTGGCGGGCGATGAAGGCCTTCAGCGCGGCTTCGGGATCGGGGTTGGTGTTGATGCGCTCGTGCAGCGACGGCGTGTCGACGGTGCCGGGTGCGACCGCGTTGCAGCGAACGCCCTGCCCGACGTAGTCCGCGGCCACCGACTTGGTCAGGCCGATCACCGCGGCTTTGGATGCGCCGTAGGCGAAGCGGTTGGGGAAGCCTTTGATCGAACTCGCGACCGAGGCCATGTTGACGATGCTGCCGCGCTTGCGTTCGAGCATGCGCGGTAGCGCGCAGGCGATGGTGGTGAACATCGAGCGGACGTTGAGCTGGAAGCTGGCGTCCCAGTCCTTCGCCGAGCACTGGAGGATCGACCCCTGGTGCACGTATCCGGCGCAGTTGAAGAGCACGTCGAGTGGCGGCAGCGCATCGATCAGGGTCTTGACCGCGGCGTCGTCGAGGACATCCAGCCGATGGGTCACCACGTTCGCGACTCCGGCGAACACCGACGCCACCTTCGCGTCGCGGTCGGTGGCGTGGACGGTCGCTCCCTCGGCCGCCATCGCCAACGCGGTGCGATGGCCGATTCCCTGCGCGGCTGCGGTGAGCAGCACGGTCTTGCCAGCCAGACGAGTGGTCATGCGGTACTCCGGGCCGGAGTGTCTAGCGCAGGAGCGCGACGCAAGAATCGCCGCGTCGCGACCAGTCGCGAGATCGCCAAACCGATGGATATCATTCATGCAACCACGGAGGGTATACACGGCGATATCGCTGCGGTTCAGTTTACGATGGGTTGCGGGCGCCGATGCAACGGTAGGCGCTGATCAGCGACGCTGCCGCCGAGCGGACGCGCTCGTCGACCGGAACCGGGGGACGCTGCGTATCTTCCACATCGAACAGTGGAATGGAGAGCGTGATGGCATCGAGCGTGGCGCCGGACCCCGTCGGACGGAAATCGCCGTGGTCAGGATCGGTGAGGATCGGCCTCACGGTGTTCAGGCGGTTGATCGCCCGCAGCGCGGGTGCGCTCGTCGTCGGACGCGCGGCGAGTCCATAGCAGTGCTCGACATCGTCCAGGACCGGCTTGTCGGGGCCGCCATTCCAGATCAGGTTGCCTTCGATGCGTATGTTTTCCATGATCGCGGAATTTGGAATGTTGCTGTCGGGCGAGGCCGCCACCGGACCCGATAGTCCGATGTGCGCGAACTGCGACTCGTAGCCATCAGGGTTGTAGATCAGGTTGTTGATGATCGTGACGTTCCGGCACGGGATGAAGGAGTCCTGGGCGCTGGGGCTGCACCAGCCGTCGGCGCGATGGAATTTCTCGCAGACCTGCCTCGCGGAGTCGGGCTGGCCGACCCAGACGTGCGCGGCCATGGCGATGACGATGGTGTCTCGCGACGATCCGGCCCGGTAGGCGGTGTTGTGCGCCATCAGGATCCCATAGCCGCCGGAAACGCACAGCGCGCCGCCCGAATCGCGGATGGTGTTGCCGATGACCGCGATGTCGTAGGCCTCGTACTGCAGCCAGGGGCTGATCAGGTACGCGAAGCCGGTGTCTTCCCCGATGGCGATGCCCATGATCCGGCACGACGACACGTCGTTCTCGGCGACGAGGTGATACGCCGATCCACCCTTGAGGCAGATGCCCGCGGCGCCGCACGGACCGAAGCGGCTGCGCAGGATGTGGCCGTACTGCACCGCCACGTAGGCGAAGGCATAGGCGGTGCTGCCACCGAAGGCGCAGTCCTCTATATACAGGTGCGAACACTGATTGGCCTTGAATGCGAGCCGCGGCAGGCCGCGCGATCCGGGTTCGCCGGTGGCGGACACCCCGCGCACCAGCACGTGATGGCAGCG
>JACDEN010000302.1 GCA_013816415.1 Planctomycetota bacterium | reverse complement strand
ACGGAAGCTTTTGCGCGCGTCTGCACGAGATTGCGCGGAATCGCAAGGCGGACGCGTCGGATCGGACGGATGGCCCTGGCTCGTGCTCTGGCTGATGCACGGCCTCGGTGATGGCCGCAGCGCCATCCCTTGGCAGGATGCCGCCGGAGACCGCCATGAGAACCTTCATCATCGCCGCCCTCGCCATCCTCTCCTCCACCGCATCCTTCGCCGAGGACAAGCCGGCCGCCGCGATGCCCGAAGAGGCCGCCGCCGCGAAGATCGAATGGCGCGAAGTCGAGACCAAGGATGTGCCGCTCGAGGTGAAGAAGGCGTTGATCGCCGAATGCGACAAGGTGGTCGGCGACGGTGAGGTCAAGGGATTCAAATACTTCCAGACCTCGACCGACGCCAAGGAGCCGCTGTTCAAGGCGCAGTTCCGGGTCGCCGGCAAGATCCACACCATCACCTGCAAGCCCACCGGCGAGATCGCCTCGGCGCAGGCGAAGGCCGATCCCGCAGCTGAGCCGCCCGCGAAGTAGTGCGCCCACTCCGTCCCCTCGTCATCCCGCCGCGAAGCAGAGATCGACATGAGATTTCTGATCCTGCTCGTTGCCCTGTCGCTCGGTGCTGAGGCTGGGGCTGCGGCTGTGGCAGAGGAGACCGCTCCCATGCTCACCGAACGCATCGGCGCCGCGTCCCTCGCCTGGTTGGACGCCTCGCTCGCCGAAGACCGCTGCCAGGAGCTGACCGCGCTCGCCGAGTCGGTCGCCGATCGCATCGTCGCCGGAGGGAAGCTCTACGTCGCGGGCGACGGCGGATTCTGCGACGAGCTGTATTTCCGTGCTGGCGGATTCGCCGGGGTGACGATCTGGGCCGAGGGTCCGCGCTTCACCGAGAAGGACGTGGTGGTGATCGGGCTGTTCGCGCCCAACGACAAAGGCGCGCGCTGTCCACTGCTCGCGTGGGCCGGCAGTGATTCGGGCCGCTTCCATGGCGCCGCGGTGATCCTGATCGCCAATGACGCGTGGCCGCAGATCGGCCGCGTCGTCGCGCTCGCCGCCGCCGGCCACGTCGGCACCAATTTCCATCTGCTCGATACCCGCGCGGTCGCCGGCGCGGATCTCGCCGCCCTTTCGCTCAACCAGATGGCGACGGTCGCGCTGGCCTATGCCTTCGAAGGCGAGCTGTTCGCCGCGGTCAGCCGGCGCGGCAAGACCATGTCGATGCTGACCAGCATCTTCGAGCCCGGCGGCGAAGCCTTCGACGAGAAGATCACGTCGGCGAACGTCATCGCGGACATCGCGGTCGCGCCGGTCGCGGCGGGAACCCTCGCCCGCGCCTACCTCGGCACCTGCCGCGATCAGGTCGCCAAGGCCTTCGCTGGCGGACAGGCCGCGCAGGCGCGCGCCGCCGCCAAGCGGCTCGCCGACTGCCAGACCCGCGGCGGCTCGATCTGGACGATCCCAGGCGGTCACCTGTTCCAGCGCGGGCTGACCATTCCGCCGGAGCTCTCCGGCATGTCGATGTATGGCCACACCTGGGAATGGACCGCGCCGCAGGGACTGCGCGGCGGCGACACCCTGTTCTACATCGGCTACCTGGTCTATCCCGAGAAGGAGATCGCCGCGAGCCTCGCCGTCGGCGCCGACGCGGTGGTGCTGTCCGTCGACGCCGGCCCCGCCGACGACCACGTGACTGCGATCCGCACCTGCTGGGAGCAATGGGACGCGGTGGTGCCGGTCCCCGGCTATCCGTTCAAGATGCTGCCGTCATCGGGCGTGGTGCTGACGCCACTGCTCTATGGCATCCTGTCGGAAACGCTGGCGCTGCTGAAGCACTGAGAGCACTGAGAGCACTAAGTGGGAAGCGCTGAGCGGGCGCTCGCTGCCGAGGCCCGACGATCACCCCACCGCATGGGCGCGCGCGGTGCGCACGTATTCAGCCGCGCTCGCGAGCAGCCCGGCGCGCTCCCCATCGGTGAGCGGCCGCTTCACCCGGGCGGGACTGCCCATCACCAGCGACCCGGCCGCAATGCGCGTGCCTGGCGTGAGCAGGGATCCGGCGGCGATCAGGCAGTCGTCCTCGACCACCACGCCGTCGAGCAGGATCGCGCCCATCCCGACCAGCACGCGGTCGCCGATGGCGCAGCCGTGGATCGCCACCTGATGCCCGACCGTGACGTCGTCGCCGATGGTGGTGCGCCGGCCGTCGGTGTTCACGTGCACCAGCGACAGGTCCTGGATGTTGGTGCGGCGGCCGATGCGGATCAGTTCGATGTCCGCGCGCAGCACCGCATTGTACCACACCGACGAATCCTCGCCGATCGCGACATCACCGATCACCTGCGCCCCGTCGGCGACGTACACCGATGGATGCAGCGCCGGAGATATTCCACGGTAGGGTTTGATCCCCATGTCAGGCGCTCGCGCGCGCCGGCGCCGGCGCTGGGGCCACGGCGGCGAGACGCATCTCGGGCACGACATCAGGCACGCGTAGCCGCGCCGCGGTCGAGGCGACGATATGCGCAACCGCCACGCCCGGGGCGCGCTCGCGCAGCAACAGACCCTCGGCGGTGACGTCGATGGTCGCCAGCTCGCTGACGATGCGCTTGACCACGCCGACGCCGGTCAGCGGCAGGGTGCAGCGAGGGAGGATCTTGCTCGAGCCGTCCTTGGCCACGTGCTGCATCGCGACGATCACGTGGCGCGTGCCAGCGACCAGATCCATCGCGCCGCCCATGCCTTTGACCATCTTTCCGGGCACCATCCAGTTGGCGATGCTGCCCGACTCGTCGACCTCCATCGCGCCGAGCACGCTGAGGTCGATGTGGCCGCCGCGAATCATCGCGAACGAATCCGCGCTCGAGAAGAATGACGAGCCGGGCAGCGCGGTGATGGTCTCCTTGCCGGCGTTGATCAGATCGGCGTCGACCGCGGATTCCTCGGGATACGGGCCGATGCCGAGCAGGCCGTTCTCGCTCTGCAGCACCACCGTCATGCCGGCTGGAATGTAGTTGGCGACCAGGGTCGGGATGCCGATGCCGAGGTTCACGTAATAGCCATCGCGCAGTTCCTGCGCGATGCGCTGAGCGATCTGTTCGCGGGTCAACGCCATGTCAGGCCGCCCCGACGCGCACGGTGCGCCGCTCGATGCGCTTCTCGTAGCCGCGGCCCTGGAAGATGCGCGTGATATAGATGCCGGGCAGATGCACGTCATCGGGATCGATGGCGCCCACCGGCACCAGCTCCTCGACCTCGGCGATGGAGATGCGCCCCGCCGCGGCGACCAGCGGATTGAAATTGCGCGCGGTGCGCCGGAACACCAGGTTGCCCATCGCGTCGCCCTTCCACGCCTTGACCAGGCCGAAGTCCGCGGTGATCGCCCGTTCCATGACGTAGTCGCGGCCATCGAACGCGCGCACATCCTTGCCCTCGGCGACCAGCGTGCCGACGCCGGTGGGCGTGAAGAACGCGGGGATGCCGGCGCCGCCGGCGCGCAGCCGCTCGGCGAAGGTGCCCTGCGGCGAGAGCTCGACCTCGAGCTCGCCCGAGAGCAGCAGTGTCTCGAACAGCTTGTTCTCGCCGACGTAGCTCGCGACCATCTTGCGCACCTGGCGCTGCTCGAGCAGCAGCCCGATGCCGAAGCCGTCGACCCCGGCATTGTTGGAGTAGCAGGTGAGGTCGCGCACGCCGGTCTTCACCAGCGCGGCGATGCAGTTCTCGGGGATCCCGCACAGGCCGAAGCCGCCGAGCGCGATGGTCGCGCCGTCGCGGATGTCCGCGACCGCCTCGTCGGGGCCGGACACGACCTTGGTCATGCCAGGCGCTCCACGCACACCGCGGTCGCCTCACCGCCGCCGATGCAGATCGACGCCACCCCGCGCCGGAGTCCGCGATCGATGAGCGCCGAGCACAGCGTCGCGACGATGCGAGCGCCGCTGGCGCCGATCGGATGGCCGAGCGCGATCGCGCCGCCCCACACGTTGAGGCGGTCGTCGGGGATCGACAGCTCGCGCTGCGCCGCCAACGCCACCACCGCGAAGGCCTCGTTGACCTCGAACAGGTCGACGTCCTGCGCCTGCCATCCTGCGGCGCGCAGCGCGCGGCGCATCGCCTCGGCCGGCGCGGTGGTGAACCACAGCGGCTCGTGGGCGTTCACCGCGGACGAGACCAGCCGCGCCAGCGGCTTCACGCCGAGCTGCTGCGCACGCTCCGACGACATCAGCACCAGCGCGGCCGCGCCGTCGTTGACCGATGATGCGTTGGCCGCGGTGACGGTGCCGTTCGGGTCGAACGCCGGCTTGAGCGTCGGGATCTTGTCGAACTGCGCCTTGGTCGGACCTTCGTCGAGAGCCACCACCGTCTGCTCGCCTTTGCGGCCGGGGATGGTCACGGCCGCGATCTCGGACACGAACTTTCCGCTCTTCTGCGCGTCCTGCGCGCGGCGAAAGCTGCGCATCGCGTACTCGTCCTGCTGCTGGCGGCTGAAACCGCGCTCCTTGGCGCAGTGCTCGGCGCAGCTGCCCATGTGCCGCTGGCCGTACGGATCCCACAGCCCGTCGTGGATCATCGAATCGACGAGCGTCTGATTGCCCATGCGCAGTCCGGCGCGCGCGTTCGGCAGCAGGTAGGGCGCCTGGCTCATGCTCTCCATGCC
>JACDEN010000301.1 GCA_013816415.1 Planctomycetota bacterium | reverse complement strand
GGTGGGAGCGCGACGGCGTCGCCGGCGAGGAGCTGTCGTGGAGCGTCGGCTACGGTCCGCGCACGCAGGCGTGGCTGCTCAAGCCGATCGGCGCCACCGGCCGTCTGCCCGGCATCGCCGCGCTGCACGACCACGGCGGCTGGAAATTCCACGGCAAGGAGAAGATCGCGCTCGGGCCCGACGCCGCGCCGGCCGAGCTCACGCGATTCCACCAGGGCTGCTACGGCGGCCGCGCCTACGCCAACGAGCTGGCGCGCGCCGGCTACGCGGTGCTGGTCCACGACACCTTCCAGTGGGGCAGCCGCCGCTTCCCCTTCGAGACGATCCCGGAATGGGATCGCCTGTGCGCGCAGGCGATGGTGCCGCTGATCGGCGGCGAGGTGCCGAAGGAGATCGCCGACTACAACGCCGCGGCCGGACTGCACGAGCACACCGTCGAGCGCTACGCGGTGCTCCTCGGCACCACCATGTCGGCGATCATCGCCTTCGAGGACCGCATCGCCGCGAACTACCTGGCGAGCCGCCGCGATGTCGACGCATCGCGCATCGGCTGCGTCGGACTCTCGGGTGGCGGCCTGCGCTCGACGCTGCTGAATGCCACCAGCGACCGAATCGCGGCGGCGGTGGTGGTGGGACTGATGAGCACCTACGACGGCCTGCTCGACCACAACGTCAACAGCCACACCTGGATGCTCTATCCATCGGGCTGGGGCAAACACGGCGACTGGCCGGATCTCGCGGCGTGCCGTGCGCCGTCGCCGCTCCTGGTGCAGTACGACAACGAGGACGGGCTCTTCACGCTCGCAGGCATGAAGGCCGCGCATCGCGCGCTCGGCGCGCATTTCAAATTCGTGCGCGCGCCGAAGAACTACGTCGGCCAGTTCTATCCCGGCCCGCACAAGTTCGACGTGCCGATGCAGGACGCGGCGATCGCCTGGCTCGGCTCACATTTAAAGAAATGAGCGCTCCGTCTATATCCGGCTTAGGATTGTCCGAAGCGGCGATAAATCCCGCTCGAGATCGAGGTACGTCAAAAGTCGGTTCAGATACAATGGCACCCTAGATCCGGCAGTTGGGGCCAGATGCTAGGCGTCCGACCGAGGAAGTTTCCTGGTGGAAATGACGAGGGAGGCAACGAAGCAGATGGCCCCAAATGCCGGATCTAGGCCTACACCAGCCAGCGCTTCAGCCATGCCCACGCTTCGGCCTGCATCGCCGCATTGAACTCGTGCGGAGCGTCGTACAGGCTGCCGCGGAAACGCTGCGGGATCCCCGCCTTGGCGTAGCAGGCGGAGAGCTTGGCGAAGCAGGCCTTCACACCGTCGAGCTCGAACAACGTGTCTTGGCTGCCGTTGATCGCGAGCACCGCCGCCGGCATCGCCAATGCGGCGACGTCCGGCAGATCCATCTGCTGGTACAGTCCGGGCACCAGCTTGGTGAAGCCGATGCTGTACGGCATGTGGTGCGCGAGCTGCTTCGGGAAGGACGCCATCCAGCCGACGATCACCGCGGCCTTGATGCGGTCGTCGAGCGCCGCGAGGTGGAGCGAACGATAGCCGCCGACCGACAGGCCGACGCAGCCGATGCGGCTCGGATCGACGTCGGGCCGCGACAACAGGTAGTCGACGGTGCGGATGTCGTCCCAGAACATCATCCCCGACCAGGTGGTGCCGGCGGTGTAGATCGCGCGCGCGATCAGCTGCTCGGCTTCGCCCGCGCGCGCGTTGAAGGCGTCGATGCGCTCAGGGGTGAGTCCGACGCGCTGTGAAAAATCGCGGGCGTCATCATCGAGCACGTAGCGCCGCTCGCCCCAATAGAACATGTCGATCACCACCACCACGTAGCCCTGGCGCGCCAGATCCGAGGCGATGCTGCGCCCGGCGTAGCATCGCTTGAAGCCGGTGAGCGCCGGATGCTCGTCGGCGGTCTCGACCAGCTTCTCCTTGCCCCACACGTAGAAGCCGCCGTGGTCGTGCAGCGCGACGATCGCCGGCGCGCGGCCCTTCAGCTGCTTGGGCACCAGCACGAACGCCGGCACCCGGATGTCGGGCGTGGTGCTGAAGACCACGCGCTCGCGAGTGTAGCCGTCGCAGTCCACGCGCTCGATGGTCTCGGGCGCGAGATCGCAGCGCGGCGGATGGTAGTGCACAAGATCCAGCACGCGCGCCCGCGCCTGCTGCTTCCAGGTCTGCGCGTCGTGGAAGAGCGGATTCAGGTACGACAGCGGGAACTCGCCGCGGCGCGCCTGGGCGGCGATGACGGGCAGCAGGGAGCCGAGCTGGGAACTTCGATCTGTCATGGGGCTTTCTTGAAGAAGTCCGGGGTCGATTTGGGAAGGTCCGGAGTCCGGAGTCGACGACCGACAGCACCACGCTGTAGTGTCGTTGTCCGACCCCTGACTCCGGACGCCGGACCACCCTAACGGCCTCGCGAGTACGACAAATCCTTCCTCTGGGCATCCCGGCTGGAATGGTTTCCACATGCATCGCACCCCGGTGATCCTCGCCCTCTGCTCGGTGTTCACGATCGGCGCAGCCGCCGTCGAGGTTCCGCGCATCGGCTGGGAAGAGCCCTTCGACCAGCCCACCGCATGGATTGCCGCGGCCGCCAAGCCGACTGCCGGAACGCCGATGGCGTCGGCTGCGGCGGCCGGTGGCGTCCTCACCCTGACCACGGTGTGCGGGGCGTTGTTCCCCGGCACCACCCATCCCGAATGGCCTGAGTGGCCCGCCGAGGGTGGGCGCAGCGAATTCACCGAGATCGCGGTGACGACCGACGTCGAGGTGGATCTGGACGTCCATCGCTACCTCTGCGTGCGCGTGCCGGCGAAATCGGCGTATGCGTTCCTGAAGATCAACGGCGTGGGAACGAAGGTGCTCTACACCACCGGCATGCATGCGCAGGATCTCTCCGAGCTCGGGCTCAAAGGGCGTCAGCACCTCACGCTCTCGCTGTCGTTCCTCAACACCTCCGGCGCGCTGTCGCTCGATTGGCTGCGCCTGGTGCGCAGCCTCGACGATCAGGAACGCGCCGCGCTGATCGGTCCCGGCATGGTGCTGCGCGAGGAGCGCCTCGGCGCGCATCCCTACCACGGGCTCGAGGCGATGAACGCGCGCGCCGGCCGCCCGTGCCACGCCGAGCCGCTCGGCGGCGAGTGGTGCGTCTACACCGAACCCGACACCGGAGCCGAGATCTGGAAGATGACCGCGTCGCCCGAGAACGACTGCCGCGTGTCGTTCAACCGCGACGGCTCGGCGTTCACCGTCTCGGGCCGGGCGGCGAACGGCTTCCACATCTGGGATTGGCCGTCGCGCTCGTTCAAGCTGATGGTCGGCGGGCTCAGCGACGCCAGCCCGATGTTCTCGGCGACCGAACCCGCGTCGATGATCGTCGCCGAGAACACCTGGTTCACCCGGCCGCACCGCCGCAACGACCTCTTTCGCTGCGATTTCCGCAGCGGTGCGAAAGAGCCGCTGGCGTCGTTCGAGACCGATGCGCCGTGGCGGGTGCAGGAGCTCACCGGCTCGGGCTCCGGCAAGCTGCTGTTCGGCTTCCGTGAGACGCCCGAAGTCTGGCTGATCGATCCCGCGATCGCGGACATCAGCAGGCGCGCCCGCCAGATCATCCTGCCCAAGCGACTGAAGGCCTCGCACCTGTGCCACGGCGATCAGGCGATCGCCTGGTACAACTGCTACACCTACGAGGGCTGGCAGATGGATCTCGCCACCGGCGAGCTCGTGCTCGCGCACACCGCGACGGTCGGCCACGGCGCCGGCGGGCCCGAGCGCTCGATCGGCGGCTATGGACCGGACATGAAGCTGCTGGTCGAGAACGATCTGACCCCGCAGACCGAGGCCGACGCCGACCGCGTGCGCATCTTCGCCAACTACCGCCAGAAGGTCGAGGTGGATTATGGCGGCATCAGCCGCGACGGCCGCTGGATGGTCACTGACGGCACCGAGGGCGATCTGTATGCCCAGCACCTGATGTTCGCGATCGGGGATCCGGCGTCGGTCCTGCACATCTGCCACCACAACACCTCGCGCAACGAATGGTCGACCAACACCTACAGCACGCCCTCGCCCGACGCGACCAAGCTGGCGTGGATCAGCGACCAGTTCGACGACGGCGACGTCTACCTCGCGATCACCGGACGGCCGGCGGCGCCGACCGCGGTGAGCGCGAACCGCACGGGCGCCGCGGTGCGGCTGATCTGGACGCCGCCGGTGGCGCGCGAGATCAGCGGCTACCGCATCTATCGCAGCCAGCAGAGTGGATGCGGCTACCGCGCAGTGACTGTGCCGCCGGTTGTTGCCACGGAATTCACCGACACCGCGGCACCCGCCGGCCCGCTCTTCTATGCGGTCGCGATGGTCGAACCATCAGGCCTGGAGAGCCGTTTCAGCGCCGAGGCTGGAGTCGACGCCGCCGACCGCCCGCGCACGTTCTTCCTCGCTGCCGAGTCCATGTCGTGGAGCGCGCCGGCGCGGCTGGCGTTCCGCACCGCGGGGGGAATGGTCCTGGTCCTCGCAGCCGTCGTCCTGGGCCAGCAGGGCGGCCTCAGGGAGGAGGTGCGGCTGGCCGCGTCCCACTACCGGCTGGACGCCTCCTCCCTGCTGGTGTCCCCGGACGAACTGGCAGTCTTGAAGCGCCTCCCGCAGAC
>JACDEN010000300.1 GCA_013816415.1 Planctomycetota bacterium | reverse complement strand
ATCCTGGCCGTCCCGGCCAGGATGTAACGGCGACAAAGTCGCGGGGGTTTGGGGGCGTAGCCCCCGACTAAATAAAGCGCGACAAAGTCGCGGGGGTTTGGGGGCGTCAGCCCCCGACTGCAAGGCGATACGCGGCCGGAGTGAAGCCGACGTGCCGGGTGAACTGCTTGGTGAAGAACGAGACGTCGGAATAGCCGAGCCGCTCGCAGATCGCCGCGATCGGTTCATCGCCCGACGCCAGCTGCTGCCGCGCGTTGGCGATGCGGCAGGCGAGGGCGTGGGCGTGCAGCGCCGTCCCGGTGGCGCGGCGGAATCTCCGTCGCAGGGTGCTCACCGCCATGCCCGTTTCGCGCGCGAGCGCGCCCACCGCGTATGGTTCCGGGCGCGAGATGGTCGACAGCACGCGCTCGAGCCAGGGCTGCCGATGCGCTTCGCTCGCGCGCAGATCGGCGAGCGTGAGCAGGAGACGTTCGAGGAGATTGACCGCGCGGCGATGACCCCAGCGGTCGGTGCGCGTCATCAGCGCGATCAGCGCGTCGAAGTCGGCGGCGAAGGCCGCGTCCGCCGGCGCCGGCTGCGCGCCCTTCGCCAGCAATCCCTCGGCGAGCCAGCGCACCGCGAGCGGTCCGCGGATGGCGACGTAGCGATGGTCCCACCACGGGCAGCCGGACGCGCGCCGGAACCGCGTCCATGGACCGGGGAAGGTCGTCCAGCACCAGCGGCCGTCGAGCAGCTGGTGCTGCCGATCGTAGAACAGGTCGAGCGATCCGGCAGCCATGAACTGGAGCGTGTAGTAGCCATCGAAATGCCTGTCCACCACGGCCGTGCAGCGCGGGGTGCGGCCTCCATGGAGGAATGTCAGGTCGTCCATGGGGTGATCAGATAGTACCAGAGATGATCATCCGAGTCCATACCATGCGCAGCGGTTGAGGTGTATCGTGCATCTCACCGGAGGAATCAGCCACATGAGCACCATCGCATCGCCCGCCCAGGTCACCATCCATGCCACGTTGTCTGATGACCAGATCGGAACCTACCATCGCGAGGGATGGCTGCTGATTCCCGGGCTCCTCGACCGCGCGACCGCGGCCGCCCTGCGCGCTGAGGTGATGGAGATCATGGACGCCATCGGGCTGCCGGTGACCAGTCTCAGACAGACGAGCGAACATCTCTCCGGTGGCTCGATCGCATCGCTGATCGGGTCGACCGCGTTGGCGGCGCTCGCCGCGCGCCTGATCAGCGGGCCTGCGCACCTCTACCTGCCTTTCACCGCGGTGAAGAGCCCCGGCGGCGGCAAGTTCTCGTTCCACCAGGATAACCAATACACCAACCACGATGGACCGTCGATCAACCTGTGGTTCGCGCTCGAGCCGATGCGCGAGGAGAACGGCTGCCTGCGCATGCTGCCTCGCTCGCATCGCGACGGCACCCTCGACGCATTGGTCGACGACGATCAGCATAAGCGCGTGCCGATCCAACCCACCCGCTTCACTCCGGTGCGGATGGAGCCCGGCGACTGCGTCGCCTTCTCGCGTCTGACCGTGCATGGCTCCGGCGCCAATGTCACCGCGACGCCGCGCGTCGGTTACGCGGTGCAGTTCCACCGCGAGGACGTGAAGGCGTGGTGGCCGGACGAGGGCTGGTTTCCCCTGATCGATCGGCCGCGGTTTTCGTTTCCGCCCGTCTCCGCGATCAGCCGGCCGACCGGACGGGTCGACGGGCACTGATCAGCGCCGCTGTCGCCTGACCTCGCGCGGGGGCGCGCCGAGGACGCGCCGCACCAGCTTGTTGAACAGCTGCAGGTCCGGGATACCGACCTCCACCGCGATATCCTTGATCGGGATCAGCGAATGCTGCAGCAGGTGGCGCGCGCGCTGGATGCGGCAGTCACGGATGTAGGCGACGATCGGCACCCCGAACTCGCGGCGGAACACCCGCAGCAGGTGGCTCGCCGAACAGCCGGCGATCTCGGCGATGCGCTCCACCGGCAGACGATGGGCGAGGTGGCTGTGGATGTATTCCCGCGCGCGCTCGACCGACGGATGCAAAACCGGCGGCGGCGCCAGCGGCGCCTGGTCAGCGAGCTGCCACAGCACGTCCCACACCCGCGCCTCGGCGCGATGTGGCGTGCGCGCGAACCAGCGCATCGCTTCGTGCAGCGCGGCTTCGATGCCCGCGAAGCGCAGCTGCAGATCCTGGATGACCGGCAGCGCGACCTTGTCGCCGGCTCCGGACTCGACCTGGAAATGCACGCAGGTGTGGACCGACCGGCCAACGTAGCGCGCGCGCAGCTGCTGCTGTGGCAACCACAGGGCGGCGGATCCGACGGCGATCGCCACGGCTCGGCCATCGACCTCGAGGGTCAGCGGCGTGTTGTAGAGGTGCAGGCGCCAGCGACCCGCGCCGCAGTACTCGGCCGCATCGTCCTGGTCGTGGATGCCGACGCCGAAGGCGGTGATCACCGGGGGTTTCACCAGGGAGAGCTGGCGGCGCGTCTCGTCTGGGGGCATGATGGAAATATACCAGTAAGGGTCGTCGCAAGCAATTGCGGCCCGCGCGCCCAGGACCTACGATATGCGCGGAAACCAGCTGCTTTTACCGTCCCAGTACCTCGGAGAACCGATGTTCACCGCGCGCGACAAGGCCTTCTTCGACACCTTCGGCTACCTGGTCTGTCCGGGTCTCGTCGCCGACTCGATCGACTGGATCATCGCCGGCTTCGAGGAGAACTTCCGCAGCCGCAATGTCGCCCACGACGGCACCAAGCGCACGATGTTCCCCGAATCGTTCATCGATTCGAATGAGCGCCTGTGCACGCTGCTCGACCACCCGGGCGTGCTCGCGGTCGGCGAACTGGTGATGGGCAAGGATTTCAATTACGCCGGCGGCGACGGCAACCTCTACGCCGGCGACACCGGGTGGCATTCGGATCTGATCCCGCCGACGCCCGAGGGCATCGCGCTGAAGCTCGGCGTGCTGAACGTGAAGATCGCCTTCTATCTCGACCCCGTCACCAAGGACACCGGCGCGCTGCGCGTCATCCCCGGCAGCCACCGCATAGACGACAGCTATGGCCGCCTGCTGCACGAGCAGGTGATGAACTCCAAGGAGACCCTGGGCATCGACGGCCGCGACGTGCCATGCGTGGCGCTCGAGAGCAAGCCGGGCGACGTGGTGGTTTTCAACCACCTGCTCAAGCACGCGGCCTACGGCGGCGACAAGCGCCGGCGCATGTTCACCATGAACTGCTTCGAGTACTGCGATACCCCCGAGAAGCGCAAGATGAACGCCGACATCTTCGCCTTCTACGGCGGTGAGGGTGCCGAGAAGTTGTTCTCTGAGACGATGTTGCGCACGGCATCGCCGGCGCGCCGCCGCCACCTCGACCACGCATTGGAATTCCAGCCGGGCATGGCGGCTGTCGCTCGCGCTCGTTTAGTCGGGGGCTGACGCCCCCAAACCCCCGCGACTTTGTCGCCGTTACATCCTGGCCGGGACGGCCAGGATGTTCGCGTGATGGGCTGCGCCCATTTTATCACGCGACCACGGCTCGGCGTCGTGCGGCGGCTTCCCCGCCTGGAGAGTCGGGGTGACGCGCGGAGCCGAGAGCGCTTCTGGAATACGCCGGTCACCGTGATATTCATTACGGCTGCATGCGCAGCATCATTTTCATCGTCGCCGGGCTCATCGCCTTCGTCATGCTCGGTGGGGTCGGGATGGTCATGCGTGTCATCGCCGCCAAGGCGCGTCGACAGAAGGATGATGAGCAGCGCGCATCCGACGAATTGATCAAGCGCATGGAGGAACGCATGGCCGAGCGCGAACGCGCGGGGCTTCCTCCCGAACCTCCCGAATCAGCGGTCCCGCCGTCGATCGCGCGCGCGCCGCAACCTCCCACGGAAACCCAGGAATAACCATGCTGCTGCTGATCGTCGGATTCATGCTCCTCGTCGGAGGCGCGGCCGTGCTGCTCGCCGCGGCCACGCTGAAATTCCAGGGCCGGGCGGTCTGGGGCTTCGGAGCGATCTGCGCCGGCGGCCTGGGCGCGTTGATGATCATCGTGCCGACGGCGGTCGACATCAGCGACACCCAGACCGGCATCATCAGCAAGACCATCGGCTCGGATCTTCCGCAGAACCACGTGGTCGCGTTCAACGGCGAAAAAGGACCGCAGGCCGAGATCCTCGGCCCCGGCTGGCATTTCGGCTACTGGCCCTGGAAGTACGAGATCACCAAGGTCGAGACCATCGTCATCCCGGCCGGAAGCCTGGGCGTGGTCAACGCGCTCGACGGCAAGCCGCTGCCGCCCGACAACGTCTATGCCCCGCCCTGGAAGGACCAGGACAGCATGCTCGACGCGGCCGTCTTCCTGAAGGGCGAAGGCTACCGCGGCCCGCAGCTGACCGTGCTCACGCCCGGCCGGTACCGCTTCAATCCGCACCTGTTCACCATCGAGCCGCGCCCGGCGCTCAACGTCAACGCCGGCGAGGTGGTGGTGGTCAAGGCGAACTCGGGCCAGACCTACACCGGCGAGGCGCAGCAGGTCAACGGCACCTCGCTGGTGCCGAGGGGATTCCGCGGCATCTGGAGCACCCCGCTCGAACCGGGCGCGTATTACCTGCACCCCGACGCCTACCACACCGTGCCGGTGGTCACCACCAAC
>JACDEN010000299.1 GCA_013816415.1 Planctomycetota bacterium | reverse complement strand
CCACCGTTCCGGTGCCCTCCTGGCCGCCCGCGCGGAACTCAGCCCACGTGCAGGGTCTGCCGCCCCACGCCCACGCCGCGGCGGCCGGGTCGCGCACGTGGTAGTGGTTGCCGTCGAAGCGGTTGCCGGACGCATACGCGGCGTCGGGCAGGTGGTCGGCCACCACGCCGGCGATTTCCACGGGGCTGCCCAGGCAGGTGATGTCGTTGTCGTGGATGCGGTTGTCCCGCGCGAGGCGCGGCTGATCGGCGCCGAGATCGCTCGCCTGCTGCATGATGCCGATGCCGCTGCCATGATCGGCGGCGATGACCAGGGTGTTGCCTGAGACCTCGCATCCGCGCGCATTGCGCACGAGGATCTGCGATCCCCACAGCCAGCCATCGCGCTCGCGGCCGTTCGCTTCGAAGCGGTTGCCGGTGATCAGCGCATCCTCGCTCGAGCCGATGATCAGCCCTTCACGGCCATTGCCGGAGACGACGTTCTCCGCGCACCGGGCGTGGTCGCTGTCGGCGTCGATGAGCACGCCGATGCCGTGATTGCCGATGACGCGATTTCCTGTGAACCGCAGCTGTGCGCAGTGCGCGAATTTCGCTCCGCCGGCCTCCCAGCCCGGGTCGAAGCCGGCGACGTTGTTGTCCGCGATGTCGTTGTCCTCGACCACCACGCCATCGCCGTTGCCGCCGATCCCGAGCTGGCCATTGGCCCGCACCTGGCAGTGCGCCACGCTCCAGCGGGCCGCGATTCGGATGCCGGCTCCGTGGTTGCCCTGGATCTCGCAGTGGTCGATCGTCCATGCGCTTCCGGGCGAGCGGCCGCCGATCGCTCCCGACTGCGCCGGCGCGGCGTAGCGTTCGATCGCCAGACCGCGAATCATCACGCGCTCGGCCGGCCCAGAGAACGCGCTCTCCGACACGCTGGTCTCCACCTGTCGGCCCTGCGGATCCTCGCCGAGGACGATGCGCTGCGCATCGTAATCGAAATACCAGGTGCCGGTGCCGACCGCGTCCATGCTGCGAACGTGGGTGAGCGGCCGGTCGTCGAGGAACAGGTCCTCCGGGAACGGCGCGCCGGGGTGCTGCGCATCGCCCGTTCCGTGCACCTGCCCGCGCTGGCTCTGCTGAGCGATGATCCAGTGCGAGCCATCGCGGACGAAACCGGTCAAGACCCGCGCTCCAGACATCACCGCACCGGGTTCTCCCGTGAATCCGTCGCCATCCTTCGGCTGGACGATCTGCTGCCGATGGATGCCGGCACCGAGCAGGAATCTGGTGCCCGGCGGATGGCGGTCGACGGCGGCCTGGATGTCTTCGCCCGCCGCGATCCGGATCTCCGTCGCGACCGGCATCGCCGCGGAAGGCTGGGGGCGAATCGAGACGACGACTGCCGCCACGCCAGCGAGACCGACGGTGCCGGCGAGGATGATCGCGGTCAACGAACCGATGCCCGCGGTTCCTCCGCCGGTCGCTGGGGAGAGTCCGCCGATCGCCTGCGCCAAGGCTGGCGGCGCGGCATTGAGCGGACCGGGAATCAGCATCGAGGCGATGCTGCCGCCCTGCATCGCATAGCCGAGCCGCGCGAGGTGGCTGCGCATCCGCTCGAGCCCGCGGTGCACCTGCGCTTTCGCCGTCCCTTCGGGAATGCGCAGGGCCTCGGCCACGTCCTTGAAGGGCAGGTCCTCGAGGTAGCGCAGCACCACCGGGAGCCGTTCGTGCTCGGGGAGTTCGTCGAGCGCCGAGCGCACCACGTCGGACATGCCGTCCGCGGTGTCCGGCACGGGCGCTGGTGCGGACGCGCGTTCATGCCGACGCCGGCGGCGTTCACCCCGCGCGTGCTTGATCGCAGCGTGCACCACCACCGCCAGCAGCCAGCTCTTCGCGCTCGACTCGCCGCGGAACTGCTGCGCGTCCGCGAGCACCCGCATGAACGCCGCCTGCACCGCATCCTCGGCATCGGCGCCGTTGCCGGTGATGCGCTTGGCGACGCGGTAGCTGACGTCGAGGTGGCGCCTGAGCAGCGCGTCGAGCGCGGTGCGGTCGCCGGAGCGGGCATAGCTGACCAGCAGATCGTCGTCGGTCGAGGCGGTCGCGGTCATCGGTCCCTGCGGCGATGGGGAGGCGGGGCGCTCATGCCTGGGAGGGCCCGGCCGAGGCCGGACGGTTGCAGGAATCTTTCTCGGAATCCAGGCTCAGGAATCTTCCTCAGAAATCCCCCAGGAAGCCTACCCCGCGAACGGCACCGACGGAAGGCCGATCGGGCCGGTCTGGATCCGGAACAGGCCGCCGGCGTGCGGCTGGCGCTTGCGCTCCGCGTCGCTCAGTCCGGTGGACGCGCTCGTGACGTACAGGTGGTCGAGCTTCGGGCCCGAGAACGCGCACGAGGTCACCTGGCTCACCGGCAGGGGCACGGTGGCGAGCAGCTTCCCGCTGCGCGGATCCCAGCGGTTGATGCGCGAACCACCCCAATGGCCGACCCACAGCATGCCCTCGGCGTCGATGCACATGCCATCGGGCCAGCCGTGTTCCTTGCTGTCGACGGTGATCGCCACCCGCCGTGCGCCGAGCGTTCCGGCCTTGGCATCGAATGGGAAGGCAGCGACTTCGGCGGTGAAGGTGTCGATGTAGTACAGGGTGCGGTCATCCGCGCTCCACGCGAGTCCGTTGGAGCAGCCGATGCCAGTGAGCATGGTGGTGGCGCGGTGGTCGGCATCGAGGCGGTGGAATCCGCCGCTCTTGTCCGGGCTTTCGCTGCCGGCCCAGAAGCGTCCGGCGGAATCGCACTTGCCGTCGTTCAGCCGGTTCTGCGGCCGATCGGCTTCGGGATGGCACCAGGGTTCGACCCGCGCCGTTGCGAAATCGAGCCCGGCGAAACCGCGCTTGGTGCCGATCGCGAGTCCGCCGCGAGCGCGCTCGACCACCACGCCGACCGGCGTGTCGACCTGGCAGGTACGGTTCTCGCCGGTCTTCGGATCGTAGCGGTGCACGAGGTGCGCGAGGATGTCGACCCAGTACAGGACCTGCTCGCGCGTGCTCCACAGCGGGCCCTCGCCGAGGGCGGCGTGGGCGTCGAGGACCAGTTCCGCGGTAAGTGCCATGTCACCAGGATCGGGAATCCGGCACCGGAAGCCAGACGCCGCCCTGGGCGATCGACTGCTGGCTGACCAGGCCCGGCAGGGTCATGTCCATGGCCTCGTGGATGCCGATCGGGCACGGTCGCCGACCGGCGACGGCGTCGAGGAAATCCATGACCTCGAAAAAGTCGCCGCCGCCGTGCCCGGCCTTGGCGGCGGCCTCGCCCGCGCTGCGCCAGTATTCGGGCAGGTGGGCGTCGGCGAGGCTCGCGAGATCGGTCCAGCTGTCCGGCACGGCGTTGATCGAGCGCAGCCAGATGCGGTTCTGCTCACCTTTGGCGCGCGCGGATTCGTAGGCGCCGTCGGTTCCCTGCAGCGAATAGTTCGCCATCGCGTGCGGACGATCCGACAGCATGTCGACGCGGATCTTCACCAGCCCGCCCTTGGCCATGCGACAGAGCATGACGCAGGAGTCCTCGTTCTCGTACACCGCGCCGCGCGGATCGCGGTGGTGGTGGCCGCTGCCGACGCACGACACCGACACCACGCGGTCGCCCGGCATCCACTGCAGGATCGGGCCCAGGCTGTGCGTGCCGTAGGTGATGCCGTTGATGCCGGTCTGCCAGCGGCGGCGCCACTTCGTCACTTCGTTGAGCTCCTTGAGCTCATGCAGGTATTCGCCCTCGGCGTAATAGGTCTCGCCGAAGAGCCCTTTGCGCACCAGCTCGCGCACGATGGCGTTCGGGCGCATGTAGGTGTAGTTCTCGGCCATCATGTACACCGCGCGCGAACGCTTGGCGGCTGCGACCAGATCGCTGCACTCCACGAGCGAGATGCCCGCCGGCACTTCGCTCAGCACATGCACGCCGCGGTCGAGCGCGGCGATCGCCTGTGGGACGTGCAACGGCATCGGCGTGCCGATGATCACCGCCTGCAGGTCCGAGCGCGCGAGCATGTCGGCGTAGTCGACGTACTGCTCTCTGGCGCCGAGGCGGGTCCGCGATTCGGTCAAAGCCGTCTCGTTGAGGTCGCACACCGCATGGATCGCTACGCCGCCGCTGGCCTGGCACGCGGCGGTGAAGCTGTCCCCGCGTCCGGCGGCGCCGACGATGCCGATGTTGAGGGGCTTGGTCTGGGTTTTCATGCGGTCGCCTTCTTCGTTTCGGTGGGCTGAGCGGAGCACATCTCGTCGATCCCGGCTGCGCAGGCCGCGGTGAAGCGCTCGAGGACATCACGTGCGTAGGGTGTCTGCCAGACCTGGTAGAGGTCGCGGTCGTAGAGCTCGGCCGGCGGCAGGTAGCCGACGGACGCGCCATTGCACAGGTTCATCACCGCGATCGCGCGCTCGGGCCGGCGCGCGCGCAGCGTGGTCTGCAGATGCGAATACGCTTCATGCGGATGCGCGGCGATCACCGCGTCGCCGAGGCGCCAGATCCAGGCGCGGATGGTGGCCGATGAGCCATCGCCGACGGCGTTGCGCACGCCGATCTTGCGCCGCAGCCGCTCGCTCAGCACCGGGTCGGTGCAGCGCGCGAGCTCGCTGGTGATCTCGGCGACGCTCGGCAGCGGTTTCAGCGGATGCTCGATCGAGACGATGCTGCTCGCGATGG
>JACDEN010000298.1 GCA_013816415.1 Planctomycetota bacterium | reverse complement strand
ATCCACGGCCCTGGCGTCGCCGAGCGCCGACGCGCGGAGCTGCGCCGCCTCGGCGCGACCGTCAAGGCGGTCGCTGACGCGCACGATCCGCGCCTGGTCGCCCGCGCCCTCGGCGAGATCGGCTTCAACGACGTGCTGGTCGAGGGCGGCGGGACCCTGCACGGTGCGTGGCTGCGGGCGGGAATGTACGACCGGATCGAAGTCTACCTCGGCTTCAAGACCCTGGGCGGCGGGATGCCGGCCGCCGCCGGCGAAGGCGCTGCCACGCCGGGTTTCGCCCACGGCTGGCTCCCCGAAGCGCCGCCGGTCATCTTCGAAGGGACGATCGCGATGAGGCTCAGGCGGGGGTGATTATCGGATCCCGATGGATGATCGTGATTGGGTCGGATAGTCCGGGGTCCGGGTCGACATCCGGTAGGATCTGAACCAAGGGATCTGCGGGCATCCGTGGCTGTCGACTCCGGACCCCGGACCCCGGACGCCGGACCTCTCCCCCGCTAGCACCCCATCCGGCTCCCGGTATTCATGGGCATGCTCGATTGGCTGCGGCTCATCCGGGTCTCGGGACTCGCGACCATCGCCTCGAACACCATCGCGTCGCTGGCGATGTTCGCCGACGACCTCAAGCCCTATTGGATGCTCGCGCCGATCAGGCATGGCGAGGTGCGGTTGCTGTGGGTGCCTCTGGCGAGCTTCCTGCTCTTCGCCTCCGGGATGCTGTGGAACGACATCCACGACGTCGAGCGCGACCGGGTGCTCAATCCGCGGCGGCCGCTGCCCTCGGGCCGGGTCAGCCTGCCGGCCGCGTATGTGGTCGGCGTGATCATGTCGGTGGGAGCGCTGTTCGCCGGCTACATGGCGACCGAGGAGCATCGCATCGGCTTCTATTCCGTCGGGGTCGTCCTCAGCCTTGCCCTGCTCTACGACTTCTCGGCGAAATCGATCCCCTACCTCGGCAGCCTGGTGATGGGGTCGGTGCGCGCGAGCCATGCGGTCTTCGTGCTGCTGCTGCTCGGACCGGAGTACGTGAAGCTGGTGCTGGGCATCAGCCATGATCCCCGGCATCCGCCGTTCCTGCTCTCCTATCCGCTGATCCTGGGCATCTACATCTTCGGCGTGACGCTGGTCTCCGAATTGGAAAGCCGGCGCGCGCGTCGCTGGGAGCTGCTCCTGGGCGGCGGCCTGATGGCTGGCGCGGTCGGACTCGCGTGCGTCCGGCTGGTCCGGGCGCATTGGATCGTCGATATCATGAACCAGTACCAACCGGCCGGGCCGGTGCTCATCGCGGCGGCGATGACGGTGGCGCTGGTGATTCTGGTGGCCCTGGTGCTGATGGTCTCGCGGCCATTCCTGCAGGCGATGAAAACCGGCAAGCAGGCACTGGTCGGCTCCACGGTGCGGGCGGCGCTCGGAGGCATCATCCTGCTCGACGCGCTGATCGCGACCTCGGGCCATCCGCTCGCGGGACTGCCGATCCTGCTGCTCTTCCCCTTGTTCCGCATGGTCGGCTCGTTCATCCGCATGGATTGACGGTCGTCGCAAGGGGTGACGAATGCGACAGCCCTGCAGAACGATGCCGCCCTGTTGTGGCGGTAGTATGTCGTCACATCGGATCAGCGTCTGATAGGATGAGGAATCACCGACCGGTATTCCCAGGACCTCTCATGGCGACGAAGAGAACACAGCGCGCGGCTGCAGCCATCGATGTCTCCGCCTTCACGGAAAGGTGGCGGCCGCTCGACGGAGTGATCGCGCAGATCCAGCGGCAGAACGGCTTGGTCATCGGCCAGCCGGAGGCGGCCGATTCCCGGATCGAACGCCTGCTGGACCATCGCCTCGGTCAGCTCGCCATCGATGTCGGAGCGTACGCCGCGCGCTGCGCCCGGGACCCCGTCGAGCGGCTCCTCCTGCTCGACCTCCTGCAGCTGCGGCGCTCGGCATGGTTTCCTGGACCTGGGCATTTCCAGCACTTCGAACAACGCATCGTGCCCGCCGTCGCGGGGCGTTTCGTGCGCACCAGCAAGCCGGTCATCCGCATCTGGTGCGCCTCGACCGGGACCGGCGAGGAGGCCTACTCCATCGCGTCGGTGCTCGAGCGCGCGCTTCCCGGGCGGCCGCGTTGGGACGCGACGATCCTCGCCACCGACTGGTCGCTCAGCGCGCTCGAATATGCCCAGGTTGGACACTATGAACGGATCGAGATCGCCGCGCTCGATGCTGGCGATCGCGCGCGGCTGGTCCGCGAGTCGTCGGGTGCACGGCCGCGGTTCTCGATCCGGCCTGAGGTCCGGCGCGATGTCCATTTCGCCTGGCTCGATATCAATGGCCCCTGGGCATTCGCCGGACCGTTCGACGCCGTCTTCTGCCACGGCCTCATCGGCCGGATCGATGCCCGGTCGTGCGAGCGCGCGATCGAGCGCATCGCCGCGATGCTGCCGGCCGGCGCACCGCTCTATGCCAGCCCTGGCGACGAGCATCCCGCGTTCGCCAGGCATTTCCGCGCAGTCGCCGGGCCGGGAATCCACCTGCGGTGATCGTCGTCAGCAGCGGGCCGCGTCTCAGCGGACCGTCCTCATGCCGCGGCGCGCGCCGACCCGCGTCTTCGCCGCGAGCTGGCGGTAGTAGGCGCGCACCAAGTGGTTGTTCGGCGCGAGCACGTAGGTCATGCAGATCGTGCGATAGACCTCTCCGCGCGTGATCTTGACCTTGTGCCCGGGATCGAGCAGGGCCGGGTCGCGCTCGGCCAGCGCGAGCGTGCGGATGGCGAAATAGAGGGGAGTGAGGCAGAACAGGCGGATGCGGTACTGGCTGCGCGGCAGAGCCGTACAGTAATCGAGCGCGTCGCTCAGATGGATCCGCGCCTTGGCGATCAGCGCATTCATAACCAGCGCCGCTTCGCGGCGGTGCGACGGAGCGAGCAGATCCTCGGGGCTGATGCCGGCGAGCTGGCACAGCTGGCGCGGAACGAAGCTCCAGCCCCGGCTGCGGTCGTCGGCCACATCCTTGATGATGTTCGTGAGCTGGAGACCGAGACCGAAACTCGTCGCGAGCTCCTTCAGGCGCGCGTGGTGGCGCCTGGTCACCCGCGGGTGATGGAGGCGGAACAGCTCGGTCAGCAGGTGCCCGACCGTCCCGGCGACATAATAGCAGTAGCGGTCGAGATCGGCGACGGCGGTCAGCGCGACCAGCCGGTCAGGGCGGGCCTGGCTGTGGATGCGCGCGAACTCCGCCATGCCGGCGCACATCTCGCGCACCCACGGCGCGATCGCCGCTCGCTGCGCCTCGGGCAGGCCGCGGAATTCCCGCCACACCGCAGGTGCTTCGCGGGCCAGCAGTTCATCATCGGTGCGCGGGTGCGCGAATGCACCGCAGAGCTGACGCGGCTCGGATCCATCCTCGGCCAGGCTGCGTGCGAAGTGGGCCAGCAGGCGCTCCTTCTCGTCGACCGGCAGGTCGGCGGTGTCCTCGATGGTGTCCGCGACCCGGCACAGCAGGTAGGCGACCAGCACGTGGTGGTCGAGCGGAGGCGGAAGCAGGCGGATGCACGCGGCGAACGTGCGCGATACCCGCGGCAGCATGCCGGTGCAGAAGCCGAGGTCGGCACCGCCGTCGCTGGGGGCGGGCGGGAGATCAGGCTGCCGTCGCCGTCGGCTCATGGATCGCGATCCGTCGCCGGATCGATGGGCGCGACCGCGCCGTCATCCACCTGGCGCAGCTCGAGGCTGATTCCGACATCCTGCGAGCGCTGGCGCACCACGAGTCCGCTGCGGTCGCACCACACGCGGACGGTCGGCGCCCCGTCGCAGGTGCCCTCGATGCACCGCAGCACCGATGCGCGTCCAGCGATGGTGACGGTCTCCTCATCGCCGGCGAGGTAGACCACGACGCGGTGCGCCGGAGCGCGTGCCAACGCGTCGATCCCCAGCAGGTCGGCGGCGAAGCGGTCGCCCGCGGCCATCCGCGGCGGCATCACCGCGACCAGCTGCAGACCCTGCAGGCCGGTGGAATCGAACGCCGGGAAATCGACCTCGCCGCTCGGCCCGCCGTCGATCAGCCAATGGCCGTGCAGGCCCGCACGTTCGAAGCTGGTGTGGAATCGTGCGGTCGACCCGCCTGCGGCGGCTTCGATGTCGAAGGCGCGCAGACAGGGAGCGGCGTCGAAATCCTCGACGATGGCCAGCGTGACCTGGGCCCGCGCGCCGGCGGCGATCCCCAGGCGGCCACGCACGGCCTCGAATCCGGGGATGAACGATTGGTCGATGAGCGTCACCTGGGTGGACAGCCGGTAGCCCGGCTCTCGGCGCGCGCACGAGACGGTGCAGGTGCCGACCGCCCGCCGCCCCTTCGCGTCCTGCGGCGTACCGTCGAGCACCAGATCATAGGTCGCGCGTTCGCCGGATCGGGCCGCGAGGGCCAGCCGACGCGGATCGCCCCGTGTCGGCCAGGCGTGGTCGGCGACGTGGGAGCCGAGGAGGCCGGTCCAGGCTGCGATCACCGCGATGCGCACCAGGGAGCCGCCGCTCAGCATTCCCGCGGACTCCGCGGGACGCCGGCCCGGCGTCCATCCGGATGAGCGGATGGCGGCCGGAATTGCCGCACGGCGACGGCCTCAGTGCGTGGAATAGCTGCTCCCACCGTGGCCGCCTCCATCGCCGTCGGGATCGGGCGCCTCGGTGCCGAAC
>JACDEN010000297.1 GCA_013816415.1 Planctomycetota bacterium | reverse complement strand
ACCAACCACCAACCACCAACCACCAACCGTCCCCTAACCATCCATCGTCACCGTGAACGAGGCCTGGGTCCGCTCGGGCGTCAACACGACGCTGACGCGCAGCAGGTGATCATGATGCCAGGGTTTGTGGTCGGCGGTGTAGGAATTGAAGGGTGCGAACGGCCAGTGCAGCGAGAAATCGTCGGGTCCGGAGATCGTCGCCGGCCCATACCGAAAGCCGCCGCCGAGGTCCTTGCCGGTGGCGACGAACGCTTCGGCCGACAGCTCGAGCACCTGGTCCGTGAGCGAGCGCGCCTGGGAAGCGGAACGCGCCAGGGTGAATCCCGCGGTGAACGGGCCACGGCATCCCGCCGGATCCACCGAAAAGTGCAGCTGCAGGGTGCGGTCGTCGACCGGGGTCACGCGCACGCTGGCGAAGAACGTCTTGTACGCCGCGCGCACGATCAGGTCGCCGTCCTCCTCGGAGACCGAGCCACCGCACGGCCACCAGTCGTTGGCGTACTCGCCCAGCGAGGAGAACGTGGAATTCTCGAGCTGATGTTTGGAGTGCGACCCGTCGATGAGCAGCCCTGTACGCGGGTGCCAGATCGAGAACAGCTTCTGGCGCTCGAGGGCGAAGCCGTTGTCGCGGTAGGCCGGATCCTCGGCGTTGGTCGCGCGCATGCTCGACAGGCCGATGCTCCAGGCGTGGCGGCGAAAAATCCCGGCCGGAAGGACCATGGTCGCCGAATGGTCGGGCCTTTCGAACGGGGCCGGCACCACCTCGCCCGGGTTCCAGTACAGATGGTTCTCGCAGTGTCGGGCCAGGGTTTCGGGTCCGACGTCCTCGAGGTGTTGATGGTGCATGCGCCAGCCGCGGAAATGCGCGATCGCTGCGCCGCGGCCCTCGGGGCTGTGCGAGAACGCGAACAGTCCCCACACCCGCGGCGCGGAATCGTGCCCCGAGCGCACGCGCTCGTCGATGAGATCGAAGAAGGAGGCGTCGGGATAGGCGAAGCGCGCATGGAAGCGCGTCGCCGCGTCGATGGCCGACCGGAACACCGCTTCGCGCGTCCATGCGTACATCAGGCCCATGCCCTTGATCGTCAGGTAATTGTAGCTGGGTGTGGGGCCGCCGCTGCGCAGCAGGTCGCCGTGCTCCTCCCAATAGCCGTCGGGATGGATGTCCGCGGCCAGCGCGCGGCCGATCGGCAGCACGAACGAACAGAGGTCCGGACGCTCGAGCACCTCGCCGGCGCGATGGATGGTCGACACGTACAGCGAGACGTGGTTGGTGCTGGTGCCCATGATGCGGCCGATGAAGCGGCGGATTCCGACCAGGCGCTGGAGGCGGTGCGCGATCAGGGTCTCGCAGGCGCGGACGATGCGATCGCCCCAGCGGTCGAACGCGAAGTCGCCGCCGGCCTCGCGCAGGATGCGCAGCGCCTCCGTCCAGGCATAGGTCAGGCGCTGGTCGACTCCGCTGACGAGATTGCCGTAGGAATCGTAGGTGAATTCCCCCTTGTCGTTGTAGCGCGACACCAGGTGGTCGCCGAGCTTGATGATGGCGTCGCGCACCGCGGTCGAGTGGTGATGGCGGCGATCGGGATCGAGGCCCGCCCAGACATAGGCGAGCGGGAAGATCGCCTGCTGCGGATAGACGATCGGCGCCTTCTCGTCGTACACGATCGCACCGTCCGCGCGCTGGCGCCTGAGGATGCCAGGAATGGCGTCGGCGACGCAGCGGCCGAACAGATCGGGGTAGGTCGATGCGTGCGAGGTGGACATCGTCGCTCCTGCGACGGTTGTCCGGAGTGGGGAGCCGCGGCAACGGATGAGTCCGGGCGCGGCGGAGAGGATCCTGCAGCGGATGACGCTCCCGTTGGGAGGTCGATCCGAGCATTGCCCTGCGCACGGTCAGGGGTTATCGTGGGTCAGATGGTGCACGTCCGATACTCCTCAGCCACGGGATCAGCATGACCGCCGCTCCGGGCCTCACCTACGTCTGCCACTCCTGCCACGCCTCGATGGTCAACACCGAGCTGCGGAGCAAGCGCAACGGCAGCATGCTCGTGCTGTCGCTGCTGTGCGTGGGCGCCGGGGTCGGCGCCGCCGTCTACCATTTCTATCCGGCTGCCGCAGGGTTGGCGGTGGTCGCCCTGGTCTTCCTGGCGATCGGGCTGCGTTCGCGTCCGGCCTGCGTGAAATGCGGATCGACCAAGCTGGCGCAGGCGGACTCGGCGCCCCTGACCACGAAATACTTCAAGAAGCAGATGCAGAAGCAGCAGGAGCAGGCGGACAAGCCGCCCGCGTAGAGGTCTACCAGCTCGAGCCGCTGCCGCTGCGCGAGATGCCGGTGCGCGCGAGGGCGGTCAGCCACGCGTGGGCCATGATCCGGTGGTACGACTCCGTCATGTGGATGCCATCGAGGGACAGGAACGATCCGCGCTGCGGCGAGCCCTTCAGCATCGACCCGACACCGATCACCGTTCCGCCGGCCTCGCGGACCAGACGCGCCCGGCGCTCGACCGCCACACCGTCCGCTTCCATTGGGATCAGCAGATCGTCGAAGATGATGACGCGCGTCCGCGCGGCGGTGAAGGCGCCAAGCATGCGCTGCAGCGCCTGATAGTCGGCGTCATTCCACATCAGCAGCGCGAGCAGCGCCACCTGCGGCTTCCAGGCGAGGGCGGCGGGAAGGAACATCTCCTCGGCCTGTGTCGGGCTGAGGTTCCCGGACGCGTGCTGCTGGACCTCGACGCGGGGATTCTCGCGCGCGAGCACCGCGGTCGCGATCGCAACG
Organism: Planctomycetota bacterium; assembly: GCA_013816415.1. GTDB lineage: Bacteria > Planctomycetota > UBA11346 > UBA11346 > UBA11346 > JACCZE01. The sequence goes on along the minus strand of JACDEN010000297.1, from coordinate 1,901 downwards.
AACGAGGACGGCGACGCCCAATGGGCTCCTGCGGTGAAGGAATGCCCGATCACGACGATGCGCTGGGCGGCCAGCGAGCGGATGGCCGGCAGCAGCGCCTGCACCGCGGGCTCGCGCAGCATCTCGTCCGCAATCACGCGGTCGTCCCGCAGGTGCAGATGCTTCTCGCCCCAGTTCCAAATCTTGCGGCCGGCGATCTGCCACTCCGCCGGCGAGGTGCCGAAGGGGCAATTCGTGGTCAGCGGGGAAAGCACATCGCCCATGCGCAGCAGGCAGGCGTCGTCGCCCGGCAGGCCGAGCTGACCGACGAACACCGGGAGTCCGAGCGCGATGTACGAGCGGAACTGCTGCTGCAGCAGGGTGCCATCGCGGTCGACCTCCATGACCGTCTGGTGCAGGCTGGCGATCGCGCGGATCTGCTCATCACGCGCAGTCGGCGCCGCGGCCGAGAGCCAGCGGCTGAACACCGCGACCGGAGCGGATTCGGGGATGCGGATCGCGGCCGCCGCGATGCGGTCGAGATCGCTGCTGGGATCGAACGAGGAGGGATGGCCTTCGGCCCACGCCTTCAGCGCGATCGGATCGGCCGACAGCAGCGACGCCTGGCGCGCGACCAGTTCTTCGAGCACGCCCGACGTCGGCGCGCCACGGGTGAAATCGCTGTCGGTGGTCCCTGCCTTGCGCGCGCGCAGGACCTGGAAGGCGTGGGTGGCGGCGATGTTCGCATCGATCAGTCGCGCGATCCGCGCGACGGTCGGAGACGATCCGTCAGCATCAGAGTCTGGGCTCATGACACCGCCTGCGCGCGCGACCGGTTCGCCAGGAAGCCGAGCCACAGCCGGGCCATCAACCGGTGATACGTTTCGCGCATATGAATGCCGTCGAGCGACAGGAACGACGGGCGCAGCGGCGAGGACACGAGGTCCTTTCCGACCGCGACCACGGTGGCGCCTGCGTCCTTGGCAATCCGGTTCCGCCGCTCCAGCGTCGTTCCGGCTTCGAGCGGCACCAGCAGGTCATCGAAGACCACGAAACGTGAACCCTGCGCGACGAACGCGCGGATGATGCGCTCCAGCGCCGCAAAATCAGCGTCGTCCTTGGTCAGGCAGACGAGCGCCGCCAGGTCGGGTCGGTAGGCAAGCGCCTCGGCCAGGAAGATCGCCTCGGCGCGCACCGCCGTGAGGCCGCCTTGCTGGAACTGCCGGACCTCGACCCGCGGATTCTCGCTGGCGAGGATCTCGGTGGCGATCGGCACGAACGCCGACGGCGACGACCAGTTGAGCGCCATGGTGAACGAATGTCCCAGCACCGCGATCCTCTGCGCCGGCATGGCGCGGATCGCCGGCAGCAGCGCCTGGATCGCCGACTCGCGGCGCATCTCGTCGGCGATGACCTTGCCATTGCGCCGGCCGGTGTGTCGTCCGCCCCAGTTCCAGGTCTTGAGGCTGGTGATCTGCCAGGCCGCGGCATCGGTCGCGAACGGACTCGCGCAGGTGCGCGGCGCGAGCTCCTCGCCCATCTTCAGCAGGAAGGCCTCATCGCCGCCGTCCGCGACGCCGAGCTGACCGAGATAGACGGGGACGCCGAGCGCGATGTACCAATGCATCAGATCCTGGACCAGGTCGCCATCGCGATGGACCTCGAGCACCATCTGATGGAGGTTCGCGATCGCGCGGACGTGCTCGGTGGGCGCCGATGGAGCGCGGGCCGCGAGCCAGCTGCTGAAGACCGCCACCGGTGCGCGATCGGGAATCGAGATGCCGGCGGCGAGGATGGGATCGAGATCGCGCGCCTGGTCGAACGTCGAGCTGGCGCCAGCCAGCCAGGCCGCGACCTGCCGCGGGTCGGTGGCGATCAGCGCGGCCTGATGCGTCACCGCCGCCTCGAGGACGGCGGCCGAG
>JACDEN010000296.1 GCA_013816415.1 Planctomycetota bacterium | reverse complement strand
CACCGAAGCGGTTCGGGATGCCATCGCGCGCGAGCGCCGCCAGCGCGGCAGCGAGTCGATCGCGTGCGACGTCCGCCAAGCCGAGCCGGAAGCGGTTGCCGGCCAGATGGCCGAGCCGCAGCTTGTTGCCGTGCCGGCTGATCGTCACCACCGTCATGCGCCCGCGCTTGCCGTCGCCGCCGACGCCCAGCTCCGCAACCTGGGCGTCGGTGCCGAAGTGGACGCTGAACCATTGCCGGGTGATCGCGTGACGGTCCTTGCGGCCGGCGAACCCGACGTCGCGCTGGCGCTTGCCGCAGGCGCGCGCGAGGGCGTCGGCGACCGCGTCGGTGGTCAGCCCGTCCTTCTCGATCTCGACGTAGAGATGCTCGCCGCTGCCGCTCGGCGCATAGGCTGGCTCCTCGATGACCTGGAAATAGCCGCTGCCCGGAAGCAGCCGCCCGTTCGCGCGCTCATCCATCCGCGACAGCGGCGGCTTCGCGCCGCGCCTGGTCGATGCACGCCTGGTGGTAGAGCGCGCGCAGGGTCTGGGCGAACGGCCCCGGCTTCCCCGATCCGATCGGTCGACCATCGATCATCACCACCGGCAGGATCTCGCGCACCGCGGAGGTGATCCACACCTCGTCGGCGAGGTAGAGGCCGTCGCGGGTCAGCCGGCATTCGTGCCAAGTCAACCCCTGCGCCTCGGCGAGCGGGCGGAGCCCGGCCTTCGTGATGCCGGGCAGACAGTCCTGCGTCGGCGTCATCACGCGCTTGCCCTGGACCACCAGCACATTGCTGGTGACGCCTTCGGTGACGTAGCCTTCTGGGCTGACGTAGAAGGCTTCGTGCGCGCCGGCTTTTTCCGCGAGGGATAATCCGACTTTTCCCGTGAGGTAGTTGGTGGTCTTCAAGGTCGGCAGATGCCGCCGCGATTCGAAGGTGATGGCGGTGACGCCGTCGCGGTAGGCGCTCTCGGGCGGAGCGTGGAGATCGCGCGCGATCATCACCCAGGTCGGATCGCCGGCGCCGAACACGCCGGAGATGTTCTCACCCGGAGTGATGACCAGGTTGACGCGCAGCTCGTCATGGCCGCTGATGCGCCGGATCTCGGCGATCAGCCGCCGGAACTCGCTCTCGGGAACGAACGGCGCGATGCCGAACGCCGCGGCCGACTCCCACAGGCGCGACAGGTGCTCGCCGAGCGCGTGCGGGTGGCCCCCGCCGTAGGTGCGCAGGGTCTCGAAGGCGCCGACGCCGCGCAGGAAACCGAGGTCGAGCACGCTGACCGTCGCCTGGGCGGCGAGAACGATGCGGCCGTTCACCGCGAAATGATCGGTCGGCATGGTCAGGCCACGAGGTCGCCGAACAGCGTGAGGCTGGTCGAGCGTGCGATGCGGACGGGGACGATGCTGCCGATGAGCGGATCGCGCGAGATACCGTCGGCTCCGACGCGCGGCAGGACGATGTTCAGGTTGCCCTCGGAACGGCCGTGGAGCATCGCGTCGTCGCTCTTGCTCGCGCCTTCCACCAGCACCTGGCGGATCGCTCCGTGGAGCTTCGCGTAGACCTCACCCTGGTGCACGAGCTGCAGATCGAGCAGGTGGTTGCAGCGCGCCTTCTTGACCTCGTTCGGAATGTCGTCGGGCAGGTTCTCGGCCGGGGTGCCGGGCCGCTGGCTGTACATGAAGACGTAGGAGCCGGCGAATCGCACCGCGTCCATCAGCGACACGGTCGCGGCGAAGTCCTGATCGCTCTCGCGTGGGAAGCCGACGATGAAGTCCGAGAGCAGCTCGACCCCGGGAATCTTCGTGCGCGCGCGCTCGACGAAGCGCAGGTATTCATCGCGGGTGTAGCGCCGGCCCATCATGCGCAGGATGCGGTCGCTGCCGCTCTGGGCGGGCACATGCAGATGCTTGGCGACCTTCGGCAGCTCGGCGATGGTGTCGAGCAGCTCGTCGGTGATGTCCTTGGGATGGCTGGTGACGAAGCGCAGGCGCTTGAGTCCTTCGATGCGGTGCAGTCGACGCAGCAGCGAGGCGAGGGTGGTGCCATCGCCGAGCGTCTTTCCATACGCATCCACCGTCTGTCCAAGCAGGGTCACTTGCGCGAAGCCGTCGTCGACCAGGCGCCGAACCTCGTCCTCGATCTGCGCGGGATCGCGGCTCTTCTCGCGTCCGCGCGTGAAGGGCACCACGCAGTAGGTGCAATTGTAGTTGCAGCCGCGCATGATCGGGATCCAGGCGTTGATGCCCTCGGTGCGCCGCGCCTCCCACAGTTTGCCCTCGAAATCGCCGAACGCGGTCTCGACCACGTGGTCGCGCGTCTCGAGGCTCTCGAGCAGCTGCGGCATGCGCACGAACTGGTCGGTGCCGACCACCAGGTCGACATGCGGATAGCGCTGGATGATCGCGTCCTTCTCGCGCTGGGCCATGCAGCCCATGACGCCGATACGCAGCCCGGGCCGCTTCGCCTTCACCGGCTTGAGCGCGCCCAGTCGTCCGCGGATCTTCGCCTCAGCGTGGTCGCGGACCGCGCAGGTGTTGTACAGCACCAGGCTCGCCTCATCGACGGAGCCGACCTGCCGGTAGCCGGCATCGCCGAGACGCGCCAGCACGACCTCGCTGTCGGCACTGTTCATCTGGCAGCCGAACGTCTCGATGTAGACGGTCTTGTCCGGCGTGGTCGCGCTCGCAGAGCTGGCATCGGGCGCGTGAGCAGGCATGTCCGCGCACTCTACGTGATCCGGATGCGACAAAAGCCCCATATGCGCAGACGCATCGCGCGGAGGCCCGATGCACGATGGCCTTGCGCCCATGGTTGGCGGTTCCATCCTGCGAAGGCATCCATGCCGAAGGCCCTGCGCATCCTCCACGTCGCGAGCGAGATGGTTCCCCTGGTGAAGACCGGGGGGCTCGCAGACGTCAGCGGAGCGCTGCCGCTGGCGCTCAAGCGGCAGGGTCACGATGCGCGCGTGGTCATCCCGGCCTATCGGCGCGCGGTGGCCGAAGCGGACAAGCTCGGAATCACCTGGGGCACGGTGCCGATGACCATCGAGGTCGGCGGCATCGATCATTCGGTCGGAGTCGGCACCGTCGATGTGCACGGGCTGACCGTGCACCTGATCGCGTGCAACGAGCTGTTCGACCGCGACGGGATCTACGGTCCGAGTCCGAGCAACGACTATGACGACAATGCCCGCCGCTTCGCGGTGTTCTGCAAGGCGGCGCTCGCGCTTCCCGGCTACCTCGGCTGGACGCCGCACGTCATCCATGCCCACGACTGGCAGGCCGGGCTGATTCCCGCGCTGCTCGAGCGCGGATACAACCAGGTGCTGCCGGGGACGCGCACGGTGTTCTCGATCCACAACGTCGCGTATCAGGGATCGTTCTGGCATTTCGACATGAAGCTCACCGGGCTCGACTGGGCGCTGTTCAACCCGATGCACGTCGAGCACTACGGCAAGCTCAACCTGCTCAAGGCCGGCATCGTCTTCGCCGACCGCGTGGTCGCGGTGAGCCGCCGCTATGCCGAAGAGATCCAGATGCCGGAGTACGCGTACGGGCTCGACGCGGTCATCAAGGGCCACTCGTACAAGCTTTCAGGCATCACCAACGGCATCGATGCCGGGGTGTGGAATCCGGCGACCGATCCGCATCTGCCGGCGAAATTCGACAAGAAGAAGCTCGCCGGCAAGAAGGTGTGCAAGGACAAGCTGCGCGAGGAGTGCGGGCTGGTGCGCGATCGCGATGCCTGCGTGGTGGCGGTGGTCAGCCGCCTGGTCGAGCAGAAGGGCATCGACATCCTGATCGAGACCGTCGGCCCGTACATCCTGTCCGGACGGATGCAGCTGATCGTGCTCGGCTCCGGTGATCTCGCGCTCGAGGCGCGGCTGCACCAGCTGCAGGCGCGCCACCCGGGATGGGTCTACGTGTGGTACGGGTACAACGATCCGCTCGCCCACCGCATCATCGCCGGTGCGGATGCCTTCGCGATGCCCAGCCGCTACGAACCGTGCGGGCTGACGCAGATGTATTCGATGCGCTACGGCACGCTGCCGATCGTCCGCTACACCGGCGGCCTCGCCGACACCGTGGTCGACGTCGCCAGCGGGCACGGCAACGGATTCACCTTTGGACCGATCGACGTCGGCCATTTCTCGAGCGTGCTCGACCGCGCCCTCGGGCTCTACCAGCATTTCCCCGAGGATTGGAAGAAGGCGCAGGTGCGCGGTATGACCGCCGACTTCAGCTGGGACCACGTGGCGAACGAATACATCGCGCTCTACGAACGGATCACCTTTTCCGGCTGACCGCCGCGGCGGACGGGGCCGGTCACGGTGTCTGGAAGAACCAGTGCGGCTGGCGGATGATCACCGAGTGGTATTTCATCGCGATGCCGCGTTTCACCAGCATGTCGACGTATTGCTGATCGGTCGGCGGCGAGGTCGAGAGTTCCTTCGGCGTCATCACGCGGGCCCGGCGGTTGTAGTCGTCGTAGGTCGCGACCGGCGCGCCGGGGCAGAGCGAAACGATGTCGGCATAGATCGCGGTGGCGAAAGGATTGTCAGCGGCGACCGGATCGTCAGAGACCAGCGTCGGATCGGAGCAGGCATCGACCCGGTAGAAGGCTCCGGGGATGCTCTGGTACGGAAACAGCCGGGTGGTCATGGCGCTCGGCGCCTCGCCATTGATCGCAGGCGCGGGGTC